>JANLFW010000001.1 GCA_024653305.1 Candidatus Acetothermia bacterium
TCATGTGGTCGATGATGAAACAGGGACGGGACTACGAGCTAAGGGAGGCGATATGGCCCACTTGAACATCCGAGCGGGATGTTCAGGTCTGCGGGGGGGTTGCGGCGGGGGAGGTGGGGGAGGAAGATGCGCACTCTGTGAGAAGATGGAGGGAGACTTTCGCGGCGAGGAGAGGGGCGGCCGCTCCCTTGCCACCCTCGTTCCGCCCGACGGGGCGGGGAGGAGGGCCCTCGCGACGGCGACTCTGGGGTGGGCCGCGCTCTTTCTTGCTAGCGCGGCGGTCGTGGTCCGCAGCGGGCTTGCCCTGTCCAAGGCCGGCGACCTCCTCGCGGAGGAGACCGGGCTTGGGCGCCTGTGGGTGGGCACGATCTTCCTCGCCATCGCCACTTCCCTTCCCGAGCTTGTGACGAACCTGTCCGCGGTGCGGCTCGATGCCCCCGCCCTGGCGGGGGGGAACGTCCTCGGGGCGAACATGATCAACATCGTGGTCCTCGCCGGGCTGGTGAGCCTGTTCCCGGCGGTGGGTGTGCGCCCGATGGGGCGGGATCAGCGGTGGCTGGTGGCGACGGCCCTTGCCCTCACCGGGGCCGTGACGGCCCTCGTCGCCCTCGGGGGCCCCGGGAACCTGGGCACGGTGCTCGTCCTGGGGGGGTACGCTGCGGGGATGACCGCCGTGTACCGGACCCGCGCCCCGGAGCTCGGGGCGAGCCCGGCCCAAGGGGCCCCGGACCCCGGGGGGAGGCCCCGCCTCCTCGGGAGGGGGTGGGTCCGGTTCGCCCTGGCCGCGGGGGGGTTCTCGTCGCGGCCCCCCTCCTCCCGGCGAGCGCCGATCGTCTGGCGGACGCGTTTGGGATCTCCGGGAGCTTCATGGGGGCCCTGGCTGTAGCCCTCGTGACCACGATGCCCGAGACGAGCGTGACCTTCGGGGCGCTGCGGCTCGGCGCGGGGGAGATGGCCCTCGGCAACGTGTACGGAAGCTGCGCGTTCAACGTGGCGATCCTCGGGCTCGCTGACCTCTTCTACCCAAAGCCGATCCTTCACGCCCTGGACCGGTCCCACGTCGTGGCGGGAGGAGGGGCCCTCCTCCTCATGGCGGCCGTGGCGTTCCTCGCCCTCCGCGCCCTGGGCAGGCTCCGCCTGTCTCAGGCCGTGGCGTTGGCGATCGTGGGGACCTGGGTCGGGGCCATGTTCCTCGTGTTCTCCCTCCGTCCCTAGGCGAGGTCGAGCTCCATCCGCAGGGCTCCCCCCCGTCGGCGTAGTAGCGGGCTAGGTTCCGGACGGCGCGGAACCCGTGGCCCGCGTAGAACCGGCGCGCCCCCTCGTTCTCCTCGCGGACCTCGAGGCGAATCCGGGGGACCCTCCGCTCCCGGGCGACGGCGATGAGCGCAGCGAGAAGGCCGCTGCCCACCCCACGCCGGCGGTGGGCGGGGTCCACGGCCAGGTCGTGGACGTGGAGGACCCGGCCCCCCAGAAGCGCCCTCTCCTCCCGGGCGATGAGGAACCCCACGGGCTCCGCCCCCTCGGCGACGAGGACCAGGGCCTCGGGGTCCGCGAGGTAGGCCGTCAGGGCCCCCTCTGGCCAGGGGTCGGGGAAGCTCCGCCCCTCGATCGCCGCCAGGGCAGCGAGGTCGGCGGCCGTGGCGCTTCGGATGCGCACCTCCGCCCGGTCACCCCCGCTTCCAGAACTCCCAGAACCGGCGGGCGGTGAGGGTCGCGCGCACTTCTCCATCGCGGAGCTCCAGGCGCAAGTCCATCGTGTGCTCCCTCCCCGTGCGGAGGTCCGTGACGAGGCAGAGGGCGCTCAGCCTTCCCGTGAGTCCGCCGGAGTCCAGCCGGAGCTCCACCGACTCCACCTGCACGTCCTGCACGGCGAGCACGGCGTCCGCCCCCGCGGGGTCGGCTACGATGCGCACGTCTCTCTTCCCCAAGGTGATAGAAAGGCCTTCCAGGAGAGGAGCGCGAAGGGTCTGGTCCTTCCCGTCCGGCAGCCGGACCGCCACTGTGCTCGCGCCGGCCAGGGGGTCCGGAGCGGGCCACAGGAGGGCAAGGCCGAGCGCGGCCATCCCGAGGGCCACGGCTGCTGCGATCCGCGTGTTCCCGCGCATCCTCCCCCCTCCGCCCGCGGGCGGCGAGGACCATTGTACCGGAGGGCGTGGGCAGGGGCGCCCCGGGGGGTATCATCGCCCCATGGACAGCGGGAGAACGGGGAAGACAGGGGGGCTACGCTGGGTGGGGTCAGTCTTTCTGGCGTTGGGCCTCGCCGCGGGGGCGGTGGGGACCAGCCCCCCTTCCCGGGAGATGGTCGCCGTTGCCGATGCCCTCTACGACCGGTGGAGTGGGGGGTTTGACTTCGCCGCCTACGAGGCCCGGCTGCGGGAGGCGATCGCGCTGTGGGAAGGGGCGCTGGAGGGAGGGGACCTGGGGGCCGACGAGCGGGCGGCGGTCTTGGTCCGGATCTCGCGGGCATACTTTGAGCTTGCCGAGGCCTACCTCGGTGAGAGCGAGCGGAAAGGGGCATACGCCAAGGGCGAAGCCGCGGCCCTCGCCGCGTTGAGGGTCGACCCGGAGTTCGTGCGGGTCGAGGGCACCCAGGGGTTCCGCGCCGCGCTGGGGGTGGCGTCGGATGTGGGCGCCATCTTCTGGTACGGGAACAACCTCGGCCGTTCCCTGAACTACGACTACGGGCGGGCGGTGTTCGGGGGGACGCGGGACGTGCTCGCCGCCTTCACCCGCGCCGTGGAGCTTGACGAAGGGTACTGGGGAGGGGGGGCCCCACCGGGCCCTCGCCAACTTCCTCGCCCAGACCCCGGGGTTCCTCGGTGGGGACGAGGCCCGCGCCGGGGTCCACTTCGCCCGGGCGGTGGAGCTCGATCCAGGCTTCCTCCAGAACCACGTGGACTGGGCCGAGTTCTGGTCCCGCCCGCGGAAGGAGTGGGACTCCTTCTGCGGGCTTCTCGCGGCCGCCCTCTCCCTGGGGGACGATCCCCAGGTCGCCGACCGCTGGCCCCTCTACAACCGCCTCGCCCTCGTCCGGGCCCGGGCGCTTCTTGGGGAGCGGCCATGCCCCTGACCGCCCTGTTCCAAGGTGGGAAGGCTGATTCTGGGTCCTGGCGATGGGCTTGGAGGAGGGAGCAGGCCTCCACCGGATCAGGAGGGCCAGGCCCTCAAGGGTGCGGGGTCTGGACAGGATGATCGCCCGGGGACGGGAGACCGGGGGCCGCTTGCCCCGCACGGCGCGGGGGCTGGAGACGATGGCGCGCCTCCTCCGCGGGGCGGAGGAGGTGTTCCGGGAGCGGGGGTACGAAGACGCGAGCGTGTCCGCGATCTGCCGCCGCGTGGGGGTGGCCCAGGGGACGTTCTACCTCTACTTCGCGAGCAAGGAGGAGGCCTACGTCCGCCTCGTGAAGGAGCTTCAATCGCGCCTCCTGGCCCACCTGCGCCGGGCCGGCGGAGGAGGGGATCCTGGGGATCGCCTCCTCCGAGCCTACGACGCGCTCCTCAATGGTGTCGTGGAGAACGCCGGGCTCGTCCAGGTGTTCCGCGAGGCGGAGTTCGTGAGCCCCGAGATCCCGATGCGGTTGTACGCCACGCTGTGCGAGGAGCTGGCGCAGGCCGTGCGGGCGGGGGTAGTCGCCGGCTCGTTCCGGGAGGTTGACCCAGAGGTGGTGGCGTACGGGATCCTCGGGGCGGTGCTGTTCCTGTCCCTGCGGTTCGCGATATGGGGGAAGGGCAAGGTGCCGGCGGGCGCCCGGCGCGTGGGGGCTGACTTCATCCGGTTGGGCATCGCGGACCGCCGCACGCCCCTCCTCCCCGGACCTCCCGGAGAGGAGATCCCGGCCGGGGAGAGGGGTTCCGGGCCCGCGGCGGAGGTGGAGGGAGGGGAGGCCACCCGGCAGGCGCTCCTCCACGCCGCAGAGCGCGCGTTTGGGCAGGCCGGGTTCCACCGGACCACGGTGTCCACGATCACCTACCTCGCGGGGGTAGGGCAGGGCACGTTCTACCTCCACTTCCCGAGCAAGGTGGCGATCTTCAACGAGCTCGTCCGGGAGATCAGCCGCGAGTTCCGGCGCCGACAGAGCCTGGCGGCAGCCCCCTACTCCGACCGGCGGATGGCGGAGGTGGAGGGGCTGCGCTCGTTCTTCCACTGGGTCCGGGATCACCCGGGCGCGTACCGGATCGTGCGGGAGGCGGAGTTCGTGGACGAGGGCGTGGGCCAGTGGTACTACACCCGCCTCGCTCAAGGGTACGTGCGGGGCCTGTCGGCGGCGATGGACCGCGGGGAGATCCGACGGTGCGATCCCGAGGCCCTGGCCTACCTCCTCCTCGGGGTGGCCCACCTGAGCGGCCAGCGGTGGGTCCTTTGGGAGGGGGCGCGCCGCCCCCCTGAGGAGGCCCTCCGCTCCCTGGGGGAGTTCATCCTGTGGGGGGTCGAGCGCCCGGCGTGACCCACGGCCGCGGGGAACACACCTTGACGCGGGCCCCCCTCCGCAGTATGCTGACGGGTGATTCAGGTGTCATAGGCGGACCGAGGAGGCTGGGCGCGGGTGCTGGCGCAGCTGGTCGTAAGCGGGCTGGCGGCGGGTAGCCTGTACGGGATCATGGCGTTGGGCCTGATCCTTATCTACAAGACGACCCACATCCTCAACTTCGGCCAGGGCGACATGACGATGTTCACCACGTTCGTCGCCTACCTCCTCCTCACCGCGTTCCGCTGGCCGTTCCCCGCGGCCCTTGCCGGAGCCCTCCTGAGCGGGCTCGCCTTGGGAGTTCTCGTGGACCGGGGCATCATGCGGTGGGCGCGCCAGGCCCCGGTGACGAGCCTGTTTATCGCCACCCTCGGGGTGGGGATGATCCTCCAGGCCGTGGCGGGCTGGATCTGGGGTTACGACACAAAGCCCTTCCCCTACGCCCTGCGCGGGCGCCCGATCTTCCTGGGGGACGTGGTCCTGCGCCAGCACGACCTGCTCGTCCTCATCGTCACCGTGCTCATCTCCCTGGCACTCTTCGTCCTGTTCAAGTTCACCAAGGTGGGGGTAGCGATGCGTGCCACCTCCCAGAACCGGCGCGCCGCGCAGCTCATGGGAATCAGCGTGGACCGCATGGGCACCCTGAGCTGGGCCCTCGGGCTGGGCACCGGGGCCGTGGCCGGGTGCCTCGTGGCCCCGATCGTCTTCCTCGACCTGACGTCGATGGTCCTCGTCATGATCAAGGCCATCGCCGCGGCCGTGCTCGGGGGGTTCACGAGCCTCCCCGGGGCGGTGGTGGGCGGGCTTCTCCTCGGCGTGATCGAGAACCTGTTCGGGGGCTACATGCCCAGCGCCATCGCCCCCCTCAAGACGACGTTCGTGTTCGTGTTGATCATCCTCGTCCTCGTGGTGCGGCCCCACGGCCTCCTCGGGGAGCGAACTGCGGGGGGGGGCCGGTGAGGCTCGCCCTCCTCGGCCTCCTCCTCGTGGGCCTCCTCGGGTCGGCCCCGCTGTGGGTGCGCCCGTACGACCTCTACCTCCTCAGCCTGGCCGCGGTGAACGTGATCGCCGCTGTGGGCCTGGCCCTCCTCACTGGGTTCACCGGGCAGCTGTCCATCGGCAACGCCGGGTTCCTGGCCATCGGGGCCTACGGGGCGGCCCTCCTGGCCAAACACCTCGGAATTCCGTTCTGGGCTGCAATCCCCGCCGCGGGGGTTCTGAGCGGGGCGGCGGGGTTCCTCCTCCTCATCCCCGCCCTGCGCCTGACCGCGATCTACCTCGCCATCGCCACCCTGGCCTTCGGGACTGCTGTTTCCGAGGCCCTGCCGCGGTGGGCGACGGTCACCGGGGGCTACCAGGGAATGCGCGTTCCCAAGGCCGAGTTCTTTGGCCTGAACGTTCAGAACGACGTGGCGATGTTCTACCTGGCGCTCGGGATCACCGTGGTCATGGTGCTCCTGGCCCGGAACCTGATTCGGTCCCGCGTGGGGCGGGCGTTCATCGCCATCCGGGACAAGCCCGCCGCGGCCCAGGCCTGCGGGGTAAGCCTCACCCGCTACAAGGCCCTGGCGTTCTTCGTGAGCGCGCTGTTCACCGGGATCGCCGGGGGGCTCTATGCCTACGTCGTGGGGTACATCAGCCCGGTGGAGTTTGGCCTGGGAAAGTCGATCAACCTGTTTGTGATGATTGCCCTGGGGGGGATGGCCTCCCTTCCCGGGCCGATCCTCGGCGCGGTGTTCCTGACCTACCTTCCCCACTGGCTGAGTGGGATCCGGGGACTGCAGGACGTGATCTACGGGGCGGCGCTCATCGGGGTGGTCGTGTTCATGCCCTACGGGTTCTGGGGGTTTGTGCGGAAGTGGACGGCGCCGGACAAGGTGCAGGCCCTGCCTAGGCCCCTGCGGTCCGTGGTGGAGTTCGTGCTGGGAGGTGGGCGATGACCGCCCCCCTCCTTTGCGCGTCTGGCCTCACCAAGCGGTTCGGCGGCCTCACCGCCGTAGACTCCGTGGACTTCGCCGTGGAGGAGGGGGCGATCGTGGGCCTCATCGGGCCCAACGGGGCGGGCAAGACCACCGTGTTCAACCTCATCTCCCGGTTCTACGAGCCCACCGCGGGCAAGATCTCCTTTGAGGGGCGGGACCTCCTCTCCTTCCCGCCCCACAGGGTCGTGGGGCTGGGGATCGCCCGCACCTTCCAGAACCTGGGGCTTTTCCCGTACCTCTCCGTTCGCGACAACCTCCTCGTGGGCGGGCACGTTCGGCTGCGGAGCTCGGTCCTGTCCCTCGCCCTGGGCGTGGGGCGGGGGCGGCGGGAGGAGGGGGCGACGGCGAAGGCGGCGGAGGAGATGCTGGCCGCGTTTGGGATGGAGGGCCTGAGCGCCCTCCCCGCGTCGCTTCTCCCCTATGGAACGCAGAAGGCGGTGGAACTCCTGCGCGCCCTGATGGCCCGCCCCCGGCTCCTCCTCCTGGACGAGCCCGTGGCCGGGATGAACGCCACCGAGACCCAGGCGATGGCCCACCTCATCCGCCGGATCCGGGACGAGCGGGGGATCACGGTGCTCCTGGTGGAGCACGACATGTCGCTGGTGATGGAGGTGTGCGAGCACATCGTGGTCCTGGACTTCGGCCGGAAGATCGCCGAAGGACCCCCGCGGGAGATCCAGTCCAACCCCCGGGTGATCGAGGCGTACCTGGGGGAGGAGGCGGACCGTGCTCGCGTTTGACGCGGTGAACACGTTCTACGGGCCGATCCACGCCCTCAGGGACGTGTCGTTCGCTGTGGAGAAGGGCACCATCGTCGCCGTCCTTGGGGCCAACGGGGCGGGGAAGACCACGCTCATGAACACGGCCTGCGGCCTGATCCGGCCGCGCTCAGGCCGGATCCACCTCGACGGCCGAAGGATCGACCGCCTCCCTGCCGAGCGGATCGTCCGGCTGGGGGTGAGCCAGGTTCCCGAGGGCCGGCAGCTGTTCCCCGACCTTACCGTAGCGGAGAACCTGAGGATGGGGGCGTACTTGCGGCGGGACGGGGCTGGGGTGCGCAAGGACATGGGGCACGTCCTGGAGCGGTTCCCGGCCCTGCGGGGGCGGATGAGGCAACTGGCAGGGACCCTGAGCGGAGGGGAGCAGCAGATGCTCGCCATTGGCCGCGCCCTCATGGCCCGCCCCCGGCTCCTCCTCCTGGACGAGCCGTCGCTGGGGCTCTCCCCCCTGCTCGTGCGCCAGCTGTTCCACACCCTGGCTGCGCTGGGGCGAGAAGGGATGACCCTGGTTGTGGCCGAGCAGAACGCGTACCTCTCCCTGGAGGTGGCGTCGCGGGGCGTCGTCCTGGAAACGGGGCGCGTGGCGCTCCAGGGCCCAAGCGACGAGCTCCGGCAGACGGACCGGGTCCGGCAGCTGTACTTGGGGGGGAAGGGAGCCCCCTCGGAGAAAGGAGGTGAAGGACGAGAGGAAAACCTAGGAGCTAGGCAGAGGTAGCGGGAGCCACAGGCTAGTGAGGATCAAAGGAGGAGGAACATGAAGCGATTGGCAGTTCTCGCGGCAGTGTGCGTGGTAGGGGCCTCGTGGGGACTTCTCGGGCAGACGCCGGGGGTCACGGACACCACGATCAAGCTCGGGTCGTTCATTGTTCAGTCGGGCCCCGTGGCCGTGATCGGGATCCCGGTGATGAAGGGCGCCCAGGCCTGGTACAGTTACGTGAACGACGTTCTGGGGGGCATCCACGGGCGGAAGATCGAGTTCCTCGCCCTGGACGACGCGTTCAACCCGGCCAACACAGTGGCCGTGGTCAAGCGGCTGGTGGAGCAGGACAACATCTTCGCCCTCGTCAACCCGCTGGGGACGATTGGGATGGCTGCGGTGTGGAACTACATCCTGCAGAACAACGTCCCCGTGGTGTCCCCGCACATGAACTGGCTCACGCTGGCTAGCCCCACGGTTCCCCACGTGTTTGCCCTGCAGCCCAACAACGAGTCGTTCGGCCGCGCCGCGGCCCAGTACGCGGTCCTGGAGACGCAGGCGAAGCGGATTGGGATCGCCGTGGTCGAGGACGCCATGGGGACAGAGCTCCTCAACTTCGCCCTCGACGAGCTGCAGCACTGGGGGATCCAGCCCGTGGTGGTGGTGAAGTACCCCGGGACGGAGACGAACTTCAGCGCCTACGCCCAGGTGCTTCGGCAGAGCAAGGCCGAGGCCGTGCTCCTGTTCAGCTACTTGGCGGATGCGGCCAAGCTCATCGTGGAGTGCGACCTTCTTGGGTACAAGCCCCAGTTCATCGGGATCAACACGATCACGCTCCAGCTGTTTGACCTGGCGGGGAACGCCGCGGCGGGCGTGGTGTTCCCGGGGTTCGGCACCGACCCCCAGGACCCCACGAGCGAGGCAGCGGCCGCGATGCGGGAGGTCTACGCCCGCTACTACCCGGGCGAGGTCATGAACGCCTACGCGATGATCGCCTACGTCGGGGCGCAGATGGTGACGAAGGCCCTGATGGACGCGGGTCCCAACCTGACCCGGGACGCGTTCATCGACGCGTTGAACAACCTCACGGACTGGAACGCGGACGGGATGATCCCCGCGGTGACCTACCGACCGGACGATCACTACGGGATCAAGACCCTGTGGATGAACGAGCTCCAGATTGTGGACGGCGTGCGGACGGCGGTGTTCCTCAAGGAGTGGAACTGGTCCGCCAACCGCTGATGGAGGTGGGAGGGGCCGGGGTCGCCGGCCCCTCCCCCAGTTCTCAGCCATGGACCACACCCACGAGCCGGTAGGGATTGCAAGCGTCGGGATGTACCTCCCGGAGAGGGTGATCACCGCGGCGGAGATCGCCGCGGAGAGCGGGCTTCCGGAGTGGGTGGTGCGGGAAAAGCTTGGGATTGTGGAGAAGAGGATGGCCCCTCCGGATCTCCACCCCAACGAAATGGGGGTCCTGGCGGCCCGGGACTGCCTGGCCCAGTGTGACATCCCCCCCGAAGAGATCGACCTTGTGATCTGCACCACGGAGGAGTGGCGGGAGTACCTCCTGTGGACCTCGGGGATCGACCTCGCCTACCAAATCGGGGCCACCCGGGCGTGGGGGATGGACATGCACATGCGCTGCTGCACCACGGTGGCGGCGATGAAGATTGCCAAGGACATCATGCAGTCCGACCCCGAGATCCGCACCGTGCTCATCGCCGGTGGGTACCGGATCGGAGACCTCATCAACTTCAAGAACCTCCGCACCAGTTTTCTGTTCAACATCGGGGCCGGGGCGGGGGCGATGCTCCTCCGGCGGGGCTGGCCGCGGAACCATGTTCTCGGCTCCCACCTCATCACCGACGGCTCGATGAGCCGGGACGTGCTCGTGCCGGCAAGCGGAACGGTTCAGTTTCCCACCGACGAGGCGGTGGCCAAGGGGCTGTTCAAGTTCGACCTCGTCAACGAGGAGAAGATGAAGGCCCGCCTGAACGAGGTCTCGATGGACAACTGGATGCGGTGCATCGACGAGGCGCTGCGAAAGAGCGGCCACACCCGAGACGACGTGGACTTCCTCAACATGGTCCTCATCAAGCCCTCGGGGTACCGGGAGATGCTATCTCGCCTGGGGCTGACGGAGGAGCAGGGGGTGTACAACGACCGGTACGGCCACATCGGTGAGCAGGACACGATCATCAACATCATCGAGGGGCTGAGGCTGGGGCGGCTCAAGAACGGCGACCTCATGGTCATGGTCGGGGCGGGGATTGGCTACGTGTGGGGTGCGGGCGTGGTCCGGTGGGGACCGTGCCAGGAGGGGGACCGATGCGGCTAGCGGGGAAGGTGGCCCTGGTGACAGGGGGGGCGGCGGGGATTGGGCTCGCCACCGCGCGGCGGTTCGTGGAGGAAGGGGCCCAGGTCGCGATGTGCGACGTGGCGGAGGAGGCTGGGGAGAAGGCGGCGCGGGAGCTGGGTGCCGCGTTCCAGCGGGTGGACGTGACGGACCGACTGGGGGTGGAGGCGTGGGTGGCGTCCGTCCTGGCGCGCTACGGGCGGATCGACATCCTCGTGAACAACGCCGGGATCATCCGCGACCACCAGCTCGTGCGCGTCAAGGACGGGGAGATTGTGGGGAAGATGTCCGAGGCCGACTTCGACCTCGTCGTGGCGGTGAACCTCAAGGGGACCTTCCTCTGCACCCAGGCCGTGGTCCCGGTCATGATCCGCCAGCGGGGGGGCGTCATCCTCAACGCCTCTTCGGTGGCGGGTCTCGATGGGAACTTCGGCCAGACAAACTACGTGGCCACGAAGGCCGGGATCGTGGGGATGACCAAGGTCTGGGCCCGGGAGCTGGGGAAGTACGGGATCCGGGTCAACGCCGTGGCCCCGGGGTTCACGGCCACCGAGATCCTGCGGACCATGCCGGAGAAGGTTCTCGAGGGGATCCGGGCGCGGACGCCCCTCGGGCGGCTGGGGGATCCCCGGGACATTGCCAACGCCTACCTGTTCCTGGCCTCCGACGAGGCGGCGTTCATCACCGGGGCCGTCCTCCGCGTGGACGGGGGACTCGTCCTGGGGACGTGAGGGACCTATGGACGCAAGCCACCTCCTGCGGCGTAGGGCGGAGCTGACCCCGGACCGGGTGGCGGTGGTGGACGCCTCCACGGGCGCCCGCCTCACCTACGCCGAGCTCAACCGCCGGGCCAACCGGTGCGCCCACTTCCTGCGGCGCCTCGGGGTTGGTAAGGGCGATCGGGTATCCATCCTCGCCCACAATAGCCTCGTCTACGTTGACCTGATCTACGCCCTGGGGAAGATCGGGGCGGTGTTTGCCCCCCTCAACTGGCGGCTTCAGGTCGCGGAATTGGCCTACATCGTGGGCGACTGCACCCCCAAGGTCCTCCTCGTCGGGCCGGAGTTTGGGGCGACGGCGCGGGAGCTCCTGGAGGGGGCCCCCGTGCCCCACGTGGTGGGGATCGAGGGGGCAGGGGTGGGGGAGGTGGCGTACGAGGACGCCCTGACCTGCTCGAGCGACGCCGAGCCCCCCCCTTCGCCCCTCACCGGGGAGGACACGTACTTTCTCCTGTACACGTCGGGGACGACGGGCCGGCCCAAGGGGGCGATGATTCCCCACCGCCAGGTCCTGTGGAACTGCATCAACACGGTGGCAAGCTGGAACCTGACCCAGGACGACGTATCCCCGGTGTTCCTGCCCCTGTTCCACGCCGGGGGCCTGTTTGCGTTCCTCACGCCGCTTCTCTACGTCGGGGGCCGGATCGTCCTCCTCCGGACGTTCGAGGCGGAGGAGGTGTTGCGCGTGATCCAGGAGGAGGGGTGCACGGTGATCCTCGGGGTGCCCACGGTGTACCGGGTGCTCCTGGACAGCCCTGGATTCTCCCAGGCCGACTTCTCGCGCGTGAAGTTCTTCATCAGCGGGGGTGCGCCCCTCCCGGTGGAGCTGGTGCGGGAGTGGCGGGCGAGGAAGGGGGGTGTGTTCCGCCAGGGCTACGGCCTGACTGAGGTGGGCCCCAACTGCTTCTCCATGACCGACGAGGAGTCGGTGCGCAAGCTGGGCTCGGTGGGGAAGCCCATCTTCCACAGCGAGATGCGGCTTGTGAACGAGCGGGGGGAGGAGGTGGGGCCGAACGAGCCCGGGGAGCTCCTCATCCGCGGCCCCCACGTGTGCACGGGCTACTGGAAGCGGCCCGAGGCGACGGCGGAGGCGATCCGGGACGGTTGGTTCCACACCGGGGACGTGGCCCGCCGGGACGAGGACGGGTTCTACTACATCGTGGGCCGGGTCAAGGACATGATCATCAGCGGCGGGGAGAACATCTACGCCGCGGAGGTGGAGGCCGTGTTCCGGGAGCACCCCGCGGTGGCCGACGCGGCCCTCATCGGCATGCCCGACCCCAAGTGGGGCGAGGTGGGGCTGATCGTCGTTGTCCTCAAGAGGGGGGCTTCCGCCACAGCGGAAGAGCTCCAGGCGTTCTGCGGGGCGCGCCTGGCCCGGTACAAGGTCCCCAAGAAGGTCGTGTTCGCCGACTCCCTCCCCTACTCCTCCTACGGCAAGGTGATCAAGGCCGAGCTCCGCCGGCGCTACCTGGGGGAGGGGTGAGGGTGTACATCGGCGACTACCTCCGCCGCCGCGCGCTCTACTCCCCGGAGAAGCTCGCCGTGGCCGACCACGGGAAGGTCCCCCCCCTCCGCCTCACCTGGCGGGAGATGAACGCCCTCGCGGACCGACTGGCCCATTGGCTTGCGGAGGAGGCGGGCGTGGGGAAGGGGGACCGGGTGGCCATCCTCGCCCGGGACGGGGTGGAGCACCTCCTGGCCCTGTACGCGTGCGGGAAGCTCGGGGCGATCCACACCCCCTTGAGCTGGCGCCTCCACCCGCGGGAACTGGCGGCCCTCGTGGCCAAGACCACCCCGCGGGTCCTCGTGTTTGACGACGAGTCCCGGGCTGCGGCAGCGGAGGTGCGGCGCGCTGTAGAAGGCCTCCCAGGGACCCTGGCGAGGCTCCTCCACCTCGACGGGGAGGGCCTTCCCGGCTCTGTGCCGTGGGCAGAGGCCCTCTCCTCGCCTCCCCCCTCCCCCGTGACCTGCCCGACCCTGGAGGCCGAGGACCCGGCGTGCATCCTGTTCACCGGTGGCACCACCGGCCTCCCCAAGGCCGTCCTCATCTCCCACCGCATGATCGCCTGGAACGTCTTGAACACGATCATCCACGATCTCCGGCACGACGATGTCGTCCTCAACGTGTTCCCACTGTTCCACGCCGGGGGGCTGTTCTGCTACTGGTCGTCCCAGGTCGTGTTGGGGAACACCACGATCCAGGTCCGTCGTTTTGACCCAGAGCAAGTGCTCGATCTCATCGAGCGGGAGCGGGTGACGGTGTTCGCCGGGGTTCCCTCGATGTACGAGATGCTGACCCAGGCCCCCAACTGGGACCGGGCGGACCTCACGAGCCTCCGGTTCTGCACGAGCGGCGGCGCGCCGCTTCCTGTCCCCCTGATCGAGAAGTACGTTCGGGAGAAGGGGGTCCGTTTCAAGCAGGGGTTCGGGATGACGGAGTTCGGGCCGGGGGTGTTTGCCCTGGCGGCCGAGGACGCGGTGCGCAAGGCGGGGAGCATCGGCCGGCCCAACTTCTTTGTGGACGCCCGGGTGGTGGACGAGGCGAACCGCCCCGTGGGCCCAGGGGTGGTGGGCGAGCTCGTGCTCAAGGGCCCCTCCCTGTGCTCCGGCTACTTCGGGGACCCCGCGGCGCCCCTGGTGGACGAGGAGGGCTACTTCCACACCGGCGACCTCGTGACCTACGACGAGGAGGGCTACTTCTTCGTCGTGGGGCGGAAGAAGGACATGTTCATCTCCGGCGGGGAGAACGTGTACCCCCGGGAGATCGAGGAGGTCCTGTACCGCCACCCGGCGGTGGCGAGCTGCGCCGTGGCGGGGATCCCCGATCCCAAGTGGGGCGAGGTGGGAGCAGCGTTCGTGGTCCTCAAGCAGGAGGCGACCGAACAGGAGCTCCTGGCCTACCTCCAGGCCCACCTGGCCCGGTTCAAGATCCCCAAGCGGGTGGTGTTCCTCGATGCGCTTCCCCTGTCCGGGATGGGCAAGCCGCTCAAGGACGAGCTGCGGAAGGCGCTGCTTGAAGGGAGGTTCGGATGAAGAGGTTGGCGAGGGGGGTGTGCCTCGTGGGGGCGGGGGTGGGGAAGTTCGGGGCGTTCCCGCGGAAGGATAGCCGGGACCTGTTCGTGGAGGCGGTTGGCGAGCTTGTGGCCAGCGTGGACCGGGGCCTCGACCCGGGGGACATCGAGGCCCTCTTCCTGGGGAACTACTCGAGCGACCTGTTCGAGCACCAGGGGCACCTCGCCCCGATCGTGGCCCACTGGGTGGGGCTGACCCCGCGGGCGGCGGTGCGGGTGGAGGACGCCTGCGCGAGCGGCGGTGTGGCCCTCCGCCAGGCGGTTGTCGCCGTGGCGTCCGGGCTGTACGACGTCGTCCTCGCCGGCGGGGTGGAGCGGATGACCGCCCTCCCCACCGAGGCCGTCACGGACGCCCTGGCCACGGCGGGGGACGCCCTGTACGAGTTCCCAGCCGGGTTCACCTTTCCCGGGTTCTACGCGGCGATGGCCACGGCCTACGCTGCCCGGTACGGGATGCCCTACGAGGCCCTGACCGCGGTGGCGCGGAAGAACCACGACAACGGGGCCCTCAACGACAAGGCCCAGTTCGGGATGACGATCCGGGAGATCATGGCGCGGCGGGTGGCCAAGGCCAGGGAGAGGGGCGGGCCGGTTCCCGCCTGGGAGGACGAGCGGGAGTTCCTGCGGGACCCGGCGGCGAATCCGGTCGTGGCCTGGCCACTCCGGCTGTTCGACTGTTCGCCCATCACCGACGGGGCGGCGGCGGTCCTCGTGGTGGCGGAGGAGGTGGCGCGGCGGTACACGGACCGGCCGGTGCGCGTTCTGGGCACGGGCCAGGCGAGCGACGCGGCGCTCTACGGCCGGGAGGAGCTGACGAGCCTCCGCGCGGCGCGGGAGGCCGCGGCCCAGGCGTACGCCATGGCCGGGGTCGCGCCCTCCCGGATCAGGGTGGCCGAGGTCCACGACTGCTTCACGATCGCCGAGGTTCTGGCCGTGGAGGACCTCGGGTTCTTCCCCCCTGGTCAGGGCTGGCGGGCGGCCCTGGACGGGGAGACGGCCCGGGACGGGCGGATCCCGGTGAACACCTCCGGGGGGCTCAAGGCCAAGGGCCACCCCGTGGGGGCGTCGGGGGTGGCCCAGGTCGTGGAGCTTTGGAAGCAGCTGCGGGGCGAGGCCGGCCCGCGCCAACTGCCGGGCGAGGTGGACCTCGCCCTGGCCCACAACGTGGGCGGCACGGGCCAGACGTGCGTCGTCCACATCCTGGGAAGGGGGTAGGGATGGCCGAGCAAGACTTCACCCGCGCGGCGTTGGAGGAGCACCTGGCCGCCGGGCGGCTGATGGGCGTCCGTTGCCCGTCCTGCCAGGGGCTGTCCGCGGTGCCCCGCGCCCCGTGCCCCGCGTGCCGGGGGACGGACCTCCAGTGGGTCGAGCTCTCCGGGCGGGGGACGGTGGTGGGGTTCACCGTGGTCCACGTCCCACCGACCCCCCTCTGCGCGGCGGGCTACGGTCGGGACAACCCGTACGCGGCGGCGGTGGTGCGCCTGGCCGAGGGCCCGTGGATCACGGCAAGGCTGGTGGGGGTGGACGCCTCCCGGCCGGAGACGATCCGGGTGGGGATGCCCGTGCGGGTCGAGTTCCTCCGCGAGGGGACGCGGACCGTGCTCGCCTTCCGGCCGGAGGGGTAGCCATGCCGCGGGCGGAGGTGCGCGGGGTCTCCCTGTACTACGAGACCCACGGCTGGGGGAACGACGCCGACGTTGTCGTGCTCACCAACGGCGTCCTCATGAGCACCGCCGGGTGGGCGCACCAGGTGGGGCCGGTGAGCAGGCGCTGGCGGCTCCTCCTCCACGACTGCCGGGGGATGTGGAAGTCCGAGCACCCGCCGGGCCCGTACTCCCTGGAGCTCCACGCCGACGACCTCGTGGGGCTCCTCGATCACCTGGGGGTGGAGCGGGCGCACCTGGCCGGGATCTCCTATGGGGCGGAGGTGAGCTTGGTGTGCGCGCTGCGGCACCCGGACCGCGTGGCGAGCCTGTTCCTCGCCGCGGCGGTGGCGGCTCCCGACGAGCTCCTTCGGGCCCAGATCGAGGCCTGGGTCGCCGCGGCGGAGCGGGGGGACGCGGGGCTTCTGTGGGACTTGGTGTATGCCGCGAGCTTCTCCTCCCGGTGGGCGGCCGCCCACCCGGGCGAGCGGGCGGCAGGAAGGCAGCGGTACGCGGGCCTGGACCTTCGGGCTGCGGCGGAGCTCCTGCGGGCGTTCCTCCGCTTTGACGTGAGGGGGGACCTGGGCCGGGTCCGGGCCCCGGCGCTCGTCCTCGTGGGGGAGGAGGACGCCCTGAAGCCCCGCCGGCACGCCGAGGCCCTCGCCCGGGGCATCCCCGGGGCCGAGTTCCTCGTCGTCCCGGGGGCTGGCCACGCCCTGTGCCTGGAGCGGCCAGGTGCGTTCAACACCGCGCTCCTGGGCTTCCTGGCCCAGCAGGCGCGGGAAGGAGGGAAGAAACGTGCGGACGGTTGAGGGCATCGAGGCGCGGGTAGTGGAGACGGCGCGGCTCCGGACGCGGGTCCTCTTCTCCGGGGTGGAGGGGGGGATTCCCGTCCTCCTCCTCCACGGGAACCTCGCCTCCGCCACGTGGTGGGAGGAGACGATGCTCCGCCTCCCTCCCGGGTACTGGGGGATTGCCCCCGACCAACGGGGCTATGGGGGGGCTGACCCGGAGGCGAAGATCGACGCCACGCGGGGCCTGGGGGACCTTGCCGACGACGCGGTGGCGCTCCTTGACCACCTCGGGATTGCCCGGGCGCACTTCGTGGGAAGCTCCCTGGGGGGGAGCGTGGGGTGGCACCTCCTCGCCCGGTACCCGGACCGCCTCCGGTCGGCGGTGCTCGTGGCCCCAGGTTCCCCGTACGGGTTTGGGGGGACCAAGGACCTGGAGGGAACGCCGTGCTTTCCAGACTACGCCGGGAGCGGGGCAGGGCTTGTGAACCCCGAGCTTGTCCGCCGCCTGGCCTCCGGGGACCGGTCCACGGACAGTCCGTTCTCCCCCCGGGCGGCGCTGCGCGCCCTCGTGTTCGGCCCGCCCTTCGTCCCGGCCCGAGAGGAGGACCTCCTCTCCGCCACCCTGTCCACCCACCTCGGGGAGCGGGACTACCCGGGCGACTCCGTCCCCTCCCCGCACTGGCCGTTCGTGGCCCCGGGCAGGTGGGGCCCGAACAACGCCCTCTCCCCGAAGTACGCTGTCCCCGTCTCGGAAATCCTGGGCGCTGAGCCCAAGGTTCCCGTGCTGTGGATCCGGGGAGAGAAGGACCTTGCGGTGTCCGATGCGGCCGCCTCGGACCCGGGGAACCTGGGCCGGCTCGGGCTCCTTCCCGGCTGGCCCGGCCCCGACGTCTACCCCCCGCAGCCCATGGTGGGCCAGACCCGGCGCGTGCTCGAGCAGTACGCCCACGCCGGGGGGAAGGTGGAGGAGGTCGTCCTCCCGGGGAGCGCCCACGTTCCGTTCCTCGACAACCCGGAAGGGTTCGACCGGGCGGTCCACGCCCACCTCGCCCGGGCCCGATGAGGTACCGGTCCGCGATCGCGACCCTGGAGGGGATCACCGCGCGGTGGGTGGCCACCCCGCGGCTGGCGACCCGGGTCCTGTTCTCCGGCCCCGAGGAAGGGGAGCCGGTCCTGTTCCTCCACGGGAACCTATCCTCCGCCACGTGGTGGGAGGAGACGATGCTCGCCCTTCCCCCGGGGTTCCGGGGGATCGCCCCGGACCTGCGCGGGTTTGGGGAGGCCGATCCCGGGGCGGTGGTGGACGCCACCCGGGGGATGGCGGACTTCGCCGACGACGCGGTGGCGCTCCTGGAGCACCTCGGGATTGCCCGGGCGCACCTCGTGGGGAACTCCCTGGGCGGGGTCATCGTGTACCACCTCGTCGCCCTCCACCCCGAGCGCTGGATCACCGCGACCCTCGTCGGCCCGGGGTCGCCCTACGGGTTTGGCGGGACGAAGGACGAGCAGGGCACACCGTGCTTCCCCGACTACGCCGGGTCCGGCGGGGGGCTGTTCAGCCCCAAGCTCGTCGCCCGCATCGCGGCCCAGGACCGGTCCACCGAGCACCGCTTCTCCCCCCGCAACGCCCTGCGGGACCTCGTCTACAAGCGGCCGTTTGTTCCCCCGCGGGAGGAGGCGATGCTCGATGCCCTGTTCCAGGTCCACCTCGGGGAGCGGGGCCTCCCAGGCGACATCGCCCGCAGCCCGAACTGGCCTTACTTTGCCCCCGGGCGGTGGGGGGCGACGAACGCCCTGTCCCCCAAGTACCTCCTTCGGCCCGATAGGCTGTGGTCGGCGCGGCCCAAGCCGCCCGTCCTGTGGGTGCGGGGCGAGGACGACGTGGCGATCTCCGACCGGGCGGCGTCCGACCCGGTCACGTTCGGGGAGCTCGGCCTCATCCCGGGCTGGCCCGGGCCCGACCTGTGCCCCCACCAGCCGATGCTCCGGCAGACACGGTACGTCCTGGAGCGGTACCGGGAGGAGGGGGGCCGCTACGCGGAGGTCGTGATCCCCGACTGCGGGCACGTGGCGTTCATCGAGAAACCCCGCGAGTTCAACGCGGCCTTCCACGCCCACCTGCGGGGGAGGTCTAGCGGACCTGGCTGGAGAGAGGAGGAGGGATGAGCCTGACGTACGAGGAGGTGTACCGCCGCTCGATCGAAGACCCCGAGGGGTTCTGGGGCGAGGAGGCGGAGCGGCTCCACTGGTCCAAGAAGCCGGAGAGGGTTCTCGACGCGACGCGGGCCCCGTTCTTCCGGTGGTTCCCGGGCGGGCAGACGAACCTCTCCTACAACGCCCTTGACCGCCACGTCCTTGCCGGGCGAGGGGAGAGACCGGCCGTCATCTGGGAGAGCCCGGAGGCTGGGGAGAGCCGGACCCTGACCTTCGGGGAGCTTCTTCGGGAGGTGAACGCGTGCGCCGCCGCCCTCCAGGGCCTGGGGGTGGGGCGGGGAGACCGGGTAGTGATCTACCTCCCCATGGTCCCCGAGGCGCTGGTGGCCGTGCTGGCCTGCGTGCGGATCGGGGCGGTCCACTCCGTGGTGTTCGCCGGGTTCTCGGGGGAGGCCCTCGCCCATCGAATCGAGGACTCCCAGGCGAAGGTCGTCGTCACCGCCGACGGAGGGCTCCGCAAGGGGAGGCCTGTGGAGCTCAAGAGGATCGTGGACCGGGCGGTGGCCCTTGCCGCCACGAAGGTGGACCACGTGGTGGTCCTCGACCGGGGGATCGTGCCCTGGGAGCCCGTCTCCGGGCGGGACGTGGTGTGGGACGAGGTACTGGCGAGGGCAGGGGGGAAGGCGGTAGCCGCCCTGCCGGTGGAGTCCACGGACCCAAGCTACATCCTGTACACCTCGGGCACCACGGGCAAGCCCAAGGGGGTGGTGCGGGACACGGGCGGGTACATGGTGGCGCTCCACACTTCGATGCGCCTCATCTACGGCTGCACACCCGAGGACGTGTTCTGGTCCACCTCCGACATCGGGTGGGTCGTGGGGCACAGCTACATCATCTACGGCCCCCTCCTCTACGGGATCCCCACCGTGGTGTACGAGGGGACGCCGGACAGCCCCCACCCGGGGATCTGGTGGGAGGTGGCGGCCAAGCACGGGGTCACGGTCCTCTTCTCCGCCCCTACGGCGCTGCGCATGCTCCGGAAGTACCCGGCCCACTGGGTGGAGGAGCACGACCTGTCGCGGCTGCGGCACGTGTTCCTCGCCGGCGAGCCCCTGGACGAGCCCACCTACCGGTGGGCGGTGGAGACCCTGAAGAAGCCGGTGGTGGACCACTACTGGCAGACGGAGAGCGGTTGGCCGATGATCACGAACCACATGGGACTTCCGCCCCTGCCGTTCAAGCCCGGCTCCCCCACCCGGGCCGCGGTGGGGTGGCGGCTGGAGGTGGTGGACGAGCGGGGGGACCCTGTTCCCGCGGGGCAGCGGGGCTACCTCGTGGCCCATCCCCCCCTCCCCCCTGGGGCGCTCCAGACCCTGTGGGGCGACGACGAGCGCTACGTTCAGGGGTACTGGGGGTACTTTGCCCGCCACGGCAAGCGCCTGTACTTCTCCGGGGACTACGCGATCCGGGACGAGGACGGCTACTTCCGCCTCCTGGGCCGGGCGGACGAGGTGATCAACGTCGCCGGGCACCGCCTGGGGACGCGGGAGGTGGAGGAGGTCGTGTCCGGTCACCCGGCGGTGGCCGAGGTTTCGGCGATCGGGGTCGAGGACGAGATCAAGGGCGAGGCCATCGCCGTGTTCGTGGTCCTCAAGAAGGGGGCTGTGGAGAGCGACGCCCTGCTTCAGGAGATCATCGGCCTGGTTCGGGAGAGGATCGGGCCCATTGCCACGCCAAAGGTGCTGCGGGTCGTGCCGCGGCTGCCCAAGACCCGCTCCGGCAAGGTCATGCGGCGGGTGCTCAAGGCCTTGTGCGAGGGCCGGACGATGGGGGATCTCTCCACGATCGAGGACGGGGCGAGCGTGGACGAGGTCCGGAGGGCCCTGGAGGAGCTTGCGGGCTAACGCCCCGATCGGCCCGGGAGGCCGAACAGCTCCCGCCAGTGGGCCTCGAGCCGGCGGGCGATCTCCTCCGCCCCCGCTCCCTCCGGGACGAGGGCGTGGGCGGGGATCGGGTCGGCGAAGCGGATCGTGGCCGAGCGCCAGTGGAGGAGGCGGCGCTCGAGGCGGGCGAGGGGCCCTCGCCGCAGGGAGATGGCCACCCGGTGGGGGGAGAGGTGGAGCTCCTGGTAGGGCACAAGGCGCAGGGGGGGCGGGGCCCTGGACGGCCCGGGCCACG
Organism: Candidatus Acetothermia bacterium; assembly: GCA_024653305.1. Taxonomy (NCBI): domain Bacteria; phylum Candidatus Bipolaricaulota; species Candidatus Acetothermia bacterium. Next base: position 20,903 of record JANLFW010000001.1, read on the forward strand.
ATGTGCCCGATCCCTGGGTACCAGGGCCGCCGGCCGATGCGCCCCCCGGCCGGGGCGATGAGCACGCACCCGCCCTCCCGGAGGTGGAGCCCGCCCGCCTGGAGCGCGGCCCGGTTCTTCTCCCGCCCCCCTGCTGGCCTCCAACCGGCGATGAGCTCCAGGAGCTTGCCCTCCACGATGCCCCGGAGCTCGGTCCACGTCCAGGCCCGCAGGCTCGCCGAAGGGGTGGACACGGGAAGAGAGTACGGTCTGTAGCTGGGGAGGAAGTGGTGGACGTAGTCCACGGAGACGATCCGCAGGTCGGCCCGGTCCACCGCCGCGGCGACGAGGAAGGGGGTGAGGAGGGAGAGGTGGTCCTCGTACACGAGGGCAGGCCCGGAGCGGAGCGCGTGCCGGGTGCTCTCCGGCACCTCGGGGCGCCAGCTCCCGATCTGGGTGTCGAGGAGCCACCGGCTGGCCTGGGCCAGGCCGTCCCGGGCGATCCGGCGGTCGAGCTCAGGCAGGACCTGGAGGAGCTCCTGGACGGGGTACAGGGCCTGGACGAGGAGGGGGGGAAGGCGGAGAGCGGCCGGCGCCGGGCCCGGGCGTACTCCTCAAGCATCCGGTTCGGATCCCCGGCCGCGAACGCGTCCTTGAGCGGGCCTAGGAGCCGGGCTACTTCTCCTCCCGCCCGTACCCGCCCCCGCCCGGGGTGCGGACGCTCAGGACCTCCCCGGGCCGGAGGTCAAGCTCGGCCTTCCCGGGGAGGGGGATCTCCTCCCCATCGCGGACCAGGACGTTCTCCCCCGGGGCCCCGGGCTCCCCGCCGGCCAGGACCTCGACCCCAACCCAGACCGGCACACCGTGGCCCCCATCGTAGGTGTAGGACACGCTCACCCAGGCCCGGTCCCCGACCTGAACGACACTGTAGCCGGTGAACATCACCCCGGACGGGAGCGCCGGCGGCTCGCCGAGGACGGGGACGACCGAGAGCCGGCCCACGAAGTTGCCCCGCTCCGCGGTGAACCACACGTCCTCGGCCTCGTCGAGGGCGAGGAACACGGGGTGGGAGTTGGGGACGAGCCCGTACAGGGTGATCTCGCTCCGGGCCGGGCTTAGATAACCCACCGCGTCTCCGGCCCGGTCGGTGAACCACACATTCCCCAAGCCGTCGAGCCCCACGGTGATCGCCAGGGCGTTGGTGTCGGTCGGGATCCCGTAAAGGAGCACGGTGTTGGTCGTTGGGTCGAGCACCGCGAGCGGGGCCAACCGTTGGGTGAACCAGACCCGTCCGTCGGGACCAGGAGCGCGATCGGCGACGGCAGCATCGGGTTCCCGGGGTGGACCTCCGGCGTCACCGGGGACACCACGGGTTGGATCTGGGAAACGTCCGGGTGGACGACCGTGGGCTGGGTGATGATGAGGGGCATCGTCACCAACGCCTGGGCCGGGGCAACCGCGCCACCTTGCCGGCGTTGCGCTCGTTCAGCCACAGGTTGACCTGGCCGGGGCCGGTGGGCGCGGCGACGAGCACCTCCGGGAACGCGGCCGGGGTGGGCACCGCCCACTTGGCGCCCCCGCCGAGGAACACGAGCGCTTCCACCGCGCTGTCCAGGACCACCGTGCAGTAGAGCGTTCCATGTTCCCCCACCACCAGCCCGAACGGACCCTGTCCCACCCCCCGTTCGCGGATCTCGTCCGTGGTCGGGTTCAGAAGCCCAATCTTGTTCAGATTGAACTCGGTGGAGTACACCTTCCCGTCCTGGGCGACCCCGATCCCCATGGGTAGGGCATTCATCCCGGGAAGGGGCCAGGCCTTGAGCTCCACCACCTGCCCTGTGCCGAGCAACGCCAGGGCACCGCTGAGGGCGCACGCCATCCCCAACAAAAACCCCATGTGCTTCCGGCTCGTCATTCCCACCGCCTCCTCACCCGAAGGGTCTCCCATCCTAGGGGGGCCCGTCCGCGAGGACAACTTCGCCCGGCCCCGTGAACCTTCACCCCCCGGTTCCGGCACTCACCGTCGACCAAGAGGAGGCGATCATGGAGCCGCACTTCGGCGACCGGTTGATGGAGGACGTGGGGATCGTGGAGCATCGGGAGCGGCTGGCGAGAAGCCGGTGTCGCCCGCGGTCCCGGGCAAGGGTCCACCAGGGTCGTGAACACCGTCGCTCCCGGATCGGGTGGTGGCTGGGGCTGATGATCCGAAGGTGGGAGCTGCGTGGGGCTCATTGAGGGGGGCAGGTGGCCCAAGACGGCGAACTTGTGGCCCGAGTGGCGCAAGGGGATGGGGACGCGTTTCGCGAGCTGTACGGGCGCTTCGCGGACCGGGTGTTCCGGTATGCCCTCACCCTTCTTCGCAACCGGCATCTGGCCGAAGAGGTCGTCCAGGAAACGATGGTCGCCGTGTGGCAGGGGGCAAGGTCGTTCGCCGGACGATCCCAGGTCTCGACGTGGATCTTCGGGATCGCCCGACACCAGACGTACCGCCTCCTGCGCGAGGAGGAAAAGGGGGAGCGGACGGCCAACGAGCCCACGTGTGCCCCGGATCCGGCGGATGTGGTGGAGCAGGAAGATCGGGTGCGGGACGCGGTGGCCGCCCTCCCTCCCGGTGAGCGGGAAGTCGTGTTCCTTGCGGTTTACGAGGGCCTATCCTACCGGGAGATCGCCGGGCTCCTTGGAATACCGGAGGGCACGGTGAAGTCGCGCATGTACCACGCGAAGCGAAGGCTGGCGGAGGTGCTGAGCCCATGGACTGCGGGCGGGCAGGCGAGCTGATCCCTTGGTACGCGGCGGGGAGCCTTCCGGAGGGGGAGGCCAGGGACCTCGTGCGGCACGTGGTCGGCTGCGCCACGTGTCAGGATGAGCTTGTCCAGGCGGCGCGGTGGGCCCGCGAGCTCCGACGGGCGTTCGGCGGGATGCCCAGGGCGCCGCAGGGGACGTGGGCCAGGGTGGCGGCCCGCGCCCAGGGGATGCCCCTGGCCCGGGTGGACGTGGGCTCGTTCCTGCTCGGGCTTTCCGTGGGGCTGACGGCGACCAGGACCGGCGTCCCCGTGATGGGAAGACTCCAGATCCTGGGCCGGGAAGTACCGGTGTTCGAAGTTGGGAGGTGAGCGGTGAGCGACGACAAAGAGCAGAAGGAAAAGACGGACGTCGAGGAGCTGCGACAGGTCCTGGACGTGGTGGCGGAACGGGTCCCGGGGCTGGTGCGTGGGTTGCGGGACGTGCTGTACTCCAAGGAGGCAGCGGCGAACATGGCCGACGCGGTGGCCACGTTCTACAAGAAGCTCGTGGAGGCCGGGATCGCCAAGGAGGACGCCCTGGACATGGCCCGCGGGTACATGATCAACCTGCGCGACGTCTTTCAGAACGTGAACCCTGGCTCCAAGAAGGAAAGCGAGGAGGACGACTGAAGCGCGTGCTCGCCTGGGCCGGGGCGGCGTGGGCAGTGGTGCGCGTCCTCGCCGCCCTGATCCTCTTCGCGGTAGGACTCCTGTGGCGGCGGAGCTGTGCGGTCCGGATCTTCCGGAAGCGGCTCATACGCCAGGGGGTGCCCGAAGACGTGGCCGCCAGGTTTGCCCGCGATTACCGGACCCTGTTCCGCCTCCCCGACCTTGCGGGGTCGGGCCGCCCCACCCAGAACAAGGCCGACTAGCGGCCCCGGACCAGTCGTCCGTGGCTATGGTCTGAGCTTCTGGGCGAACCCCCGGGCCGCCTCCCGAAGCTGCCCGTCGCTCAACCCCTTGGTCACGACCTTGTCCACCGGGCCTACTTCCGCGCCCTGGCGGACCACGTCGGCCTTGATCGCCCCGATGGCCCGGTCGATCGCTCCCCCCCAGGTGGAGAAGAGCACCGCCAGCCGCTTCCCCTTGAGATCCGCCTTGCGCAGGAAGGCGCGGGCTGGGCACGCCGGTTTCCCGGCCCATACCGGCGTGCACAGCACGATCCGGTCGACCCCGGAGAAGCCGAGGTTCATCGGTTGGATGGGCATGTGCAGGTTCAGGATCGAGCGGAACCCCATCCCCACGAACCCGCGCTCACGAACCGCCTTGATCTCGCGCACCTCCGCCCCGAGCTCCGCCGCCAGAGCTTGGGCGACCTTGGCCGTGCTCCCGAACCTTGTGTAGTACACCACCACTGTCGTCATCCCCGACCTCCCCTCGTGTCCAGCCGCCCGGGTCCATGATACCGCGTCCACGCCCGCCATAGCCTTGCCGTGGACCAACCGCACCCGGCGACCGTGGGCAACGCCCAGCAGGGAATCGGGATCAACAGGGGAACTCACGAACATGGAAACATGGACCGGTTCTAACGGGGCAAGGTCACCCCGGGCTGGCCCTGGTAGCTTCCTCCGGCCACCTTCTCCCCGTAGATGCGCGTTGGTCGTTCCCCGCGGAAGAACACGATCTGGGCGATCCCCTGTCCCACGTGGAGGCGGATCGGGTACGGCGATCGATTGACAAGCCCGATGGTGAGCCGCCCCCGCTACCCTGGCTCGAGCGGGGTCATGTTCACGAGAAGGCCACACCGGGCGTAGGAGCTCTTCCCCGTCATCAGGCCCAGCACGTCGTCGGGCATGTTGACCCACTCCACCGACTGGCGAGGACCGTTGTATGCGGGGCGAGCGCGAAGGCCCGGTCCGCTTCCACCTCTTGAAAGAGCCCCGGGGGGAGCAGAGCGGATCGACCACCACGTCCATCTTCGCCGGCACCAGGAACCGGCGGCCGAGCCGCACATCGTAGCCGAACGAGCCCAAGCCGTACGAAGGTTTGCCCTCCTGGCGGGGGACGAACGGCACGACGAGCGGCGGAGAAGACCGGCACAGCTCCGCGATCTCCCGATCGTTCAGGACGGCCATCGCTAGCAACGGATCATGCCACGCCGGCCGGCCCCAGCCACCGGCTATAATCGCCTTGATATGAGCATTTCTCTTGGAAAGCGATGCGGAGCCGGGAGGTCCGACGTGACGAAGCCGCTTGAGTACGGGGAGGACGTCCTCCTCATGGAGGTTGGTAAGGACCGGACGTTCCTCGTGCGCCTGGAGCGGGGCCGAGCCCTCCACACCCATCGCGGGACCATCGCCCACGACGACGTCGCGGGAAACCCCGAAGGCTCGACCGTGCTCTCTGGTACTGGGCACCGGTTCCTCGTGTTTCGCCCCCGGGTCAGGGAACGGATGTTCAAGGTGCGGCGACGAACCCAAATCGTGTACCCCAAGGATGCGGGGTGGCTCATCCTGGCCCTCGACGTTCGGCCGGGGATGCGGGTGCTGGAGATGGGCACCGGGTCGGGCGCTTTCACGATCCTGCTCGCCCAGCTTGTCGGGCCCGAAGGCCGGGTGTACACGTTCGACCGGCGGGAGGAGTTCCTGGAAAACGCCCTCGCCAACATCGCCCGGGCCGGGCTAGCCTCCCGGGTGGAGGCCCAAGTCCTCACCGCCGGCGAGCCTTTTCCGGTAAGCGACGTGGACGCCGCCTTCCTCGACCTGCCCGGTCCGTGGGAGGCGATCCCCGCAGCGTATGGAGCCCTGGCCCCTGGGCGGCCCCTGGCCCTCATCGTCCCCACCGCCGAGCAGCTGAAGGAAGCGGTGCGGGTCCTCACGGAGACGGGGTTCGCTGCGGTCGAGGTGGTCGAGCTCCTGGAACGGAGGGTCTTGGTGCGCCAGCGGGAAGGGGTGCGGCCGAGCGAGCACATGACCGGGTTCACCGGGTACCTCGCCTCCGCCCGCAAGTGCGTGTCCCCTCAAGGTCTCCTGCCCCAGGACGCGCCCGGGGCGGAACCGTAAGGGAAAGGAGCCGAGCATGGACGTACCGAGTCGGCCCGTGATCTGTCTCATCCTAACACCCTGCGGTTCCAGCTCACCGACGGGAACGGTCGCGTCCTCTTCGGCGAAGAATACCGGTCCCTGGGCGGCGGGGCGGTGGCCGGGGGCACGTTTGGCCCGGGACCGGGCTGGGGGCAGGGTGGGTTTACGATGACCGAGGTCGTGGCGGCATGCCGGGCGCGGGGGATCGACCTCGCCGGGTTTGTCCGGGAGAACGAGGCCCGGCTCGGACTCGGTGGGGATGGGGTGGACCGGAGGTTGGACCTCCTCTGGGCGGCGATGGAGGACGCCATCGCCCGTGGGCTCCGCACCCGAGGCGTTCTGCCCGGCCCGCTCGTTCTCGCGCGGCGAGCCCCGGGCATGTACGAGGAACTCCGGCATCGGGCACGGGAGCGGCAGGTCCTGTCCTGGGAAACGGCTCAAGCTTCGGTGTACGCCATCGCCGTGGCCGAGGAGAACGCGGCCGGCGGTCGGGTGGTCACCGCCCCCACGTGCGGATCGGCGGGGGGGTGCCAGCGGCCTTGAAGGTCCTTCAGGAGAAGTTTGGCTTCCCGGACGCGCGGGTTCATGACGCGCTCCTCGTGGCCGGGCTGGTCGGCCTGGCAGTGGCGAAGAACGCCTCCATCTCCGGAGCGGAGGTAGGCTGCCAAGGCGAGGTGGCAACGGCGAGCGCCATGGCCGCCGCCGGGGCGTGCTATCTCCTGGGCGGGGACGTGGAGGACCAAGTGGACCGCGCCGCGGAGACCGCCCTTGAGCACTACCTCGGGCTCACGTGCGACCCCGTGTACGGGCTGGTTCAGATCCCGTGCATCGAACGGAACGCCGCGGCGGCGGTGGCGGCGATGAACGCGGCGAACCTGGCCGTCCTGACCCGCGCCGAGGACAAGATCAAGTTCGACGCCGCGGTGGCGGCGATGCGGGAGATCGGGCGGGACATGGACCGCAAGTACAAGGAAACGGCCCTCGGCGGGCTGGCGTCGCTGGTTGGGAGGGGTCCGGTCGGAGAAGACGGCGCCAGCCGCGGCCCCTCGGCCAGCCGAGCACCCGATGCCCGACCGGGGGGCGAAACCTTTCTGTTGTCCATGCCCAATGTCGAACCGTTTCGACAAAGAAGGTCTGGCCCTGTGAAGCGGGAGCGCAGGTTGTGCTACCAGCGCCGTGCGTCACCCCGTCCAGTCCCAGGGCAAGGTTGACTTCGCTCACCGACCACCGGACGCGGCCCGGAGTTGACGGGAACGGCTGGGGGCACCATAATGAACCGGTTCGATAACCATGGGTGGATCACCGACGATCAGGGATGTGGCCAAGCGAGCAGGGGTAGCAGTCTCCACGGCATCGTTGGCCCTGAACGGCAAGCCGCAGGTGAGTCAGCGGACCCGACTTCGCGTGCTGCAGGCTGCCGAGGACCTCGACTACTCCCCCCACGCCGCGGCCAAGAACCTTGCGGATGGGCGTACGCGGACCATCGGGTTGGTCAACCCGACTACGGTTGAGCACCTCTTCACCTCGTCTGGCTTCTTCATGCGGCTCATCCGTGGCATGCACCGGGCGGCTATGGAAGAAGGCTATACCGTGTCCCTGCACATTGCTGACTCCGAAGAGGAGGCAAAGGCGGCCATTCGCGCCGCGGTCCGAACCCGATCCGCTGATGGGTTCGTCATCACCAACCCCACGGTATCTAGTTCGTACCTCCGGGACTTCAAGCGTCACCGCGCCCCGGTTGTGTTCATTGGCCGCCCTGTGGAGGACGCGGTCTACGTGGACAACGACAACGTCGAGGTAAGCCGCGTGGGAGTTCGACACCTCATCGAGTGCGGCCATCGTCGAATCGCCTTTCTGAACGGACCGGAGCAGTTCACTTTCTGTCACGATCGGCTCCTAGGCTACCGCACCGCTCTGGAGGAGGCAGGGCTTCCCTACGATAAAGGGCTCGTATGGCGGTCCGAGCAAACCGAAGAAGCAGCCTACGAGGTCGTACGCGCGGGCTTGGCAGAGCACAGGTTCTCCGCGCTGTTCGCCGTCAGCGGGATCCAAGCAGTGGGAGCTGTCCGCGCGTTTCGTGACTCTGGTCTGGCTGTTCCTGACGATGTTTCGGTTGTATGCGTGGATGACACGGAACTCACACGGTATTCCATCCCCCCTCTTACTGCGGTTGCGCTGCACGAGAACTGGTTGGGCTATTGGGCGGTGAACCTTCTGCTTCACGCAATCAAGATGCAGACAGCAACGTATCCCGTCTTGCTTCCCGGGGAGCTCGTCATCCGGGGTTCAACTGCTCCATCCCGTGAGAGGGTGACCGAGGTGTCGGGTCAAAGGGGGTGATCGGCCGGGAGAAGTGGGGTCGAGGAGGAAACGCGCGGATGTAGCCACAGGAGGTGAACCATGCGCGCGCACAGGGCACGCTCGTTCGGGAAGGTCCTAGTACTGGCGGCAGTAGCCATGGGCTTGGTGGGGATCAGCGCTTGGGCGCAGCCCATCAAGCTGACGGTGACCTCGCGTGCGGTGCGAGGAGGGGTTAACACCCAGCTGGTACAGTGGCTCGAGGACGTGGTGTTCCCAGCCTTCGTTGCCGCCATGCGAGCTCAGGGCAAGGATGTCCAGGTCGAGTTCATCCAGTTTGGTGGCACCGATGAGGCCCTGAAACAGCAGTACGCCCTCGACCTCAGCGTCGGTCGGGGCGCTGACATTCTTGGGTTCGACGGATTCTGGATCCCGGAGTTCGTCGAGGCTGGGCTGGTGAAGCCCTTGGAGCGGGTCGCCGGGCCCGCCGTGTGGGACTGGGAAGGATGGGAGTTCATCCCGCTGGGGATGAGGGAGATCCTTGGGTATCGTGGCGAGGTCTACGGTATCGCTCATGGTACTGATGTGCGCGTCATCTTCTATCGCCGAGACCTGTTCGAGCAGGCGGGGATCCTCCAGCCAAAGGTGGGAATCCACGAATGGCAACCCCGAAGCTGGGAGGAACTGCTGGACACTGCCCGCCTGATCAAGGAGCGACTGCCAGGCGTGATCCCCCTTCAGATCAACGCCGGAACCGACATGGGTGAGGCAACCACGATGCAGGGTTGGTTCATGGTCCTCCTCGGAACCGGTATTCACATGTACGACTTCGACGCGGAGAAGTGGTACGGCCAGCACCCCGGGATTCTCGAGGCCCTCCGGTTCTACAAGACTGTCTACATCGACGAGAAGCTGGGAGACGCACGCATGCAGCTTTTGCCCGGAGCACGTGCCCGCACGTTCGAGGGTTTCCGGGACGGGAAGATCGCAATGCTTGTGGAAGGCGACTGGTTCTGGCGGTCGGTGATCGCCCCCGGGTCGGAGTGGGCAGTGCCGAACCGTGAGGAAGTGGTGGGTTGGGCGAAGATGCCGGCCAACCAGCCAGGGGCAGGGTATCGGGGCCAGGACTTCGTCACCATCTCCGGCGGCACGGGCTTCATCCTCAACCCCAACACTCCGCACCCCGAGGAAGCGTGGGCTCTGGTCAGCTTCGCGTTCAGCAAGGAGATGCAGCTGGAGTTCCAGAGGATCCAACCCCGGATTCGCTGCCGGGTGGACGTCCCCGTGCTCGGCGATCCCGCGATGACCGCCATGGCTGAGGCACTCCTGCCGCTGACCACAGTTCGGCCGATGTTCCCTGGATACCCGAAGATCTCCTACGAGGCGCAGCTCATGACCGAACGCGTGGTCGCCGGCCTGATGACGCCCGAGGAAGCCATGGTCGCCTACAAGGAGGCACTCCAGGCGATCGTCGGGGCCGGAAACGTGTTGATCGTTCCCTGACGGGGCTTGTTGGGGGCCCGGGGCAGCCGGGCCCCCAGCTTCTTTCGGGGGTGCCAGTTGTCAGGACCACAACAGCTTCTACCCAGGAGAATCGGCGTAGGGTTCTTGGCACCGGCGCTGATCTTCATCGGAGTGTTCCTCCTGTTTCCGTTCGTGTGGGTGTTCATCATCAGCTTCACCAACCGCACCCTCACTGGACTGGGGGCGGTGTCCCCTTCCTTCGTGGGGTTGCAGAACTACTTGCGGCTGTTCGACCTGCAGCGGTGGATGCGCCCCGGGGAGTTCGGGAACGCCCTGTGGAACACCCTGCTCTTCGTGGTGGGCTCGGCTGTCCTGGGCCAGGTCCCTTTGGGGTTGGGGATGGCTCTCGTCTTCCACCGCTGTCGGCGAGCGCTCAGGGAAGCCGTGTTCACTTTAGCTATCGTCGCCTGGATTCTCCCGGGGGTCACGGTGGCGTTCACCTGGATCGCCTTCCTTGACCGTGACTTCGGGACCCTCAACGCCATTCTGACGAGCCTCGGGCTGGGAGCTGTCGACTGGTACTTCGATTATCCGTTGTTGGCCATCATCTTGTTCAACATCTGGCGGGGGACGGCGTTCTCGATGCTCCTGTTCTCGGCCGCTCTGGGCACCATCCCCCCCTCGTACTGGGAGACATCCGAGGTGGTGGGGGCCACCGGTTGGCAGAGATTCCGCGACGTGATCTTCCCGCTTATCAGGCCCCACGTGCTTACCGCTCTGATCCTGGTGACGCTCTGGACGTTCAACGTGTTCACACCCTACCTCATAACCGGTGGGGGCCCCCTGTTCCGTAGCGAGACGGTGTCGATGTACACCTACCGCGTGGCGTTCAGGTTCCTGGAGTTCGGCAGAGGGGCGACCGCCGCCGTGATCATCATGGTGATCAACCTGATCCTGGCCGTGGGCTATCTTGTGTCGTTGAAGAGACAGGCGGTGTACCAATGAGGCGCCTGAAGTCGTTGTTCATCCATGGTGGACGATCGCTGCTCGCCATCCTGTTGGCCGCCTTCTTCCTCCTTCCCCTGTTTTGGCTCTTGACGGCCCCGTTCAACCCCAGGGCCACGTTGCGCGCGGCCATCCCCTCCACCCCTACATTGGAAAACTTCCGAGCAGTATTTGCAAACCGGTTCGCCGTACGGGCCCTGCTTATGAACAGCCCAATTCTGGCAGGCGGAGCCATGTTTGGGGTTACCATCATCGCAACGCTTGCTGCATACGCTCTCTCTCGAATGAGAATTCCTGGCCATAATGTGCTAGTTTATGTCCTCATACTTTTCTCTTCCGTGGTGACCGGTACAGCGGCCATGGTGCCTATCTTCCTCCTCCTCTATTCGTTACGACTCATTGATACTCATATCGGTGTGATCCTCGTATCCATTGGAGGACTCCTGCCCACAGGAATTTTTCTCATACGCGGGTTCGTTGACAGCGTTCCCCGCTCCTACGAGGAATCGGCGATCGTGAGTGGAGCTACTACCTGGCAGATGTTCCGGCACGTGGTCGCACCGGTTGTGCGCCCGGGGATGATGGTTGTGGCCGTGTGGGCCTTCGTCCAAGCTTGGGGGGACTTCCTCATCCCGATGATCCTCATCCGCAGCCCTGACAAGATGCCCGCCCCGGTGGCGGTCTACTCCTTCTACACGGAAGGGGGGACGCCGATTTTGACGGTCGTTTCCGCCTACTCCCTGCTCTACACACTGCCGGTGGCGGCTCTCTACCTTTTCGTCAACTGGCGGTATGGGTTCAGGTTCTTCGGGGGGATCAAGCGATGACTACGCGGGGGAGCGAGCTGGCCGCTCACGAAGACGGCGTGGGCCAACGCACATCGCCCGACTACCTAGCGCTGGAACGCCTCACCAAACGGTTTGGCACCGTCACCGCGGTGGACCACGTCACCCTGACCATCGGCGAAGGGGAGTTCTTCGCTCTGCTTGGCCCCTCTGGTTGCGGAAAGACCACGACCCTCCGACTCATTGCCGGGCTGGAAAGGCCAACCGAGGGGCGCATCCTTCTCTGCGGCCGCGACATCACAGGTCTGCACCCACGAGAACGAGACGTGGCGATGGTGTTCCAGGACTACGCGCTGTACCCCCACATGACCCTTCTCGACAACATTGGGTACCCCCTCAAGGTGCGCAGGACGCCCCGGAAGACGTTGGAGGCCAGGGTACGGGAAGTGGCCGACCACCTGGGGATCGGTCATCTGCTTGGCCGCCGCCCTGCACAGGTGTCCGGAGGGCAGCAGCAGCGGGCAGCCGTGGCCAGGGCTCTGGTGCACAAGCCCAAGGTCTTCCTGTTTGACGAGCCGCTTTCTAACCTCGACGCGAAGCTGCGCCTGGAGGCCCGCGCCTTCCTGAAGCACTTGCAGCAAGAGGTAGGGGTGACGGCGATCTACGTGACACATGACCAGGCAGAAGCCATGGCAATGGCCGATCGTATTGCCGTCATGGACCAAGGCCGGTTGATCCAAGTGGGCACGCCCTTTCAGGTCTACCGCCAGCCAAGCACCACCATGGTAGCAGGCTTCGTCGGCAATCCTCCCATGAACCTGATTCCGTGTGCCCTCGAGCGTGCTTCAGAGTCCCTTCTGCTTGTTGGCGAGGGGTTCCGGCTGGACGTCAGTCCCCTTCAAGAGCGGGTCCCCATCGATGTCCCCACAGGGGAGGAGCTCGTCTTAGGCGTTCGGCCGGAGCACATCAACCTCTCGGATACCGGAGGTCCACACGCCATTCGCGGCCAGGTATACGCTGTCCAGCCCCTCGGCGCGGAGACCCTGGTAACCCTGCGCCTGGGAGGCACGATAGCGTCAGTAAGACTGTTCACAGACCAACCTCCGTCGTTGACAGACCAAGTCTGGGTCCGCCTGGACCTGAACCGTCTCCACATATTCCGTAGCTCTGGCGACCGCCTCGTGTAAAGGGACAGAAGATGTACATCCTCTTCCGTGTGAGGCTCGATCCTGGCTGTTGCCCGGGGACTTCGACCTCTCTTGAGGGAGGATGGGGGTGAAGATCGTCCGCGCGGGCAGGTCCGCGCCCACCGATCAGGCCATTTCACCGTACCGGCTTCTCCCGTTCCCGGTTCCGGGGGGAACGAAGCGGATCGAGATCCGCTACGCTTACGATCGCGAGGCGGGCAACGTCCTCGATCTCGGTTTGTTTGATCCTCGGGGGAGCGAGTTCCTCACAGCCGAGGGGTTTCGTGGATGGAGTGGCAGTGAAAGGGACCAAGTGGTCGTGACCGAGCACGCTGCCACGCCAGGGTATCTGCCTGGTCCGATCATCGCGGGCATCTGGCACGTTCTCCTCGGGCTCTACCAGGTAACCTCCGGGGGTTGTCACTACCTCCTGGAGATCCTCGTGTCCGACGTTGAGGGGGAGCTTCCGGAAGAGCGACCGCCCGCCTATTCGGTCGACCTGATGCCCCATCGCGGTCCGGGGTGGGTCAAAGGTGACCTGCACTCCCACAGCCATCACTCGGACGCCCGGTGCAGCGTCGGAGAACTGGCTGCCGCTGCACGCAGACGTGGCCTCGATTTCCTCGCCGTCACCGACCACAACACCGTCAGCCACCACGCCCACCTTGCCGCCCACAGTGGCCCGGATCTCTGCCTCATCCCCGGGCAAGAAGTCACCACCTACTACGGACACGCGAACGTCTGGGGGCCTGGACGTTGGCTCGACTTTCGGTGCCGCACAACGCAGGAGATTGGCCGGGTGTGTGCGGAAGCCCATCGCGAAGGACGTTTGTTCTCCGTCAACCATCCGAAGCCGAAAGGGCCGGAGTGGAAGTTCGGCCTGGATGTTCCCTTTGACTGTGTGGAAGTCTGGCAAGGGCCTTGGCCCAGGGAGAACGACCACAGCCTGGCGTTCTGGGAGCACCTCCTGCGCTCGGGGCGGCGGGTCGTTGCGGTGGGTGGAAGCGACAGCCACCCGTTCCCGCTCGCGAACGGGCGGTCGTTCGACTGGCTGGGCTACCCTACGACATGGGTCTACGCGCAGGACTTGACAGTGGAGTCCGTTCTCGCTGGCATTCGCGCTGGACATGTGACGATCTCCGCATGTGTGTCCGGGGCGCAGGCTGTGCTGATTGCCCGCGGAAGCGGGCAGGTGGCCCTGCAGGGCGACGTGGTGGAGATGGACGAATGCCGCGTTGAGGTACGGGTGGTGGGCGGGGAGGGGCTTTGGCTGAGGCTCCTCACCCGGCGCGGGGAAGTCGCGAGGGAGGTGGTTCCGTCGGCGGACTGGGTCTTCCAGCACGATCTGGCTTTGGCAGACCATGGGTATGTGCGGGCCGAAATCCGTGTACCAGACACGCGCCACAAGACGCCGGTTGAGGGCTTGCCTATGGTAGCCATGACGAACCCTGTCTGGCATTCCCGGTTCCTCCGAGGCTCACAGAAGGGTGGGAGCCGATGACGCTGAGGGTGAAGCCCATTCTGACCTACGAACTCCACCAAAGGTGTGAGGGAACGAGTTGGCGGCCTTGGGGGGACTGCAGAGCGAGGGCGATGTGGAGGAAGAAACCCGCAGGATCACGGACGAGCTAGGGCGAGCAGTCGCAACCGCTTCCTTCGACCTGGAGGTCTCACCGGTTTCCTGCATTGGTGCTGTCGATGAGCTCGCCCGGATCAAGGACGCACTCAGGTCCCACGACGTCTCTCTGCTGTATGCGGCAGGTGGCGGACGGGACATCCTGGAGGGCGTCGTGTCGTCAAGCAACTGGAGCCTTATCTTCTTGAGACATAAGTCAGGCCCGCTCTACACGTGGTACGAGATCATCCACCCGAGCTTCCTGCGGGGCGGTTCCGATGAGTTCCGCGCTCTTAGCGTGAATGTGGACGACGTTGTTGTCGACGACTACAACGAGGTAATCTGGCGACTCCGCGCGCTACACGGACTGAAGAACAGTTTGGGGAAACGCATCGTCGCCATCGGAAGTGCAGGGGGATGGGGCATCGGGTCTCGGGCGGCGCGCTTGGCGCGCGCAAGATGGGGGTTGGACATCATAGAGCTCTCCTACCCTGAGTTGGCGCACAGGATCCGCATGGCCAAGACCGACCCCAAAGCGGTCTCGCACGCCCGGGCGAAGGCGGAGGAGTACCTCGCCCAGGAGGGGGTTTCGCTCCGTACGGACAGAAGGTTTGTCGTGAACGCGTTTGTCCTCTACCAGGTGTTGAGGGATGTGATGAACGAGCTCGAGGCGGATGCGGTTACCGTGGACGAGTGCATGAGCACCATCATCCCCCTCGCCGAGACCACCGCTTGCCTTCCTCTCAGCGTCGTCAACGACGAGGGGGGCCTGGCATTCTGCGAGTCCGACTTCGTAGTGATCCCTGCCGGGATCCTGCTTCACTACATCTCCGGGAAGCCGGTTTTCCTCGCCGACCCGACGTACCCCTACGACGGACAAGTCACGGTTGCCCACTGCACTGCGCCACGGCGGATGGCAGGCAAAGGCTATGAGACCGCGAACATCCTAACCCATTTCGAGTCGGACTACGCTGCTCCAAGGGTGGCGTTCACCAAAGGGCAGGCAGTAACGGCAGTCATCCCGGACTTCCGTGGTGAACATTGGATCGGGTTCAAAGGCCGAATCCTGGACACCCCTTCGTTCCCCACGTCGTTCCCAGGCAGAGGTGGGGATCGACGGGGATTGGAGGAAGCTTCTGCAGGAGATGCGCGGGTTCCACTGGATGATCTGCTACGGGGAATACTTAAGGGAGATCGGATATGCCCTGGGAAAAGTGGGGATAGGATGGACGTGCGTCTGATGCTTGGGAGCGGCGATGTGCAATGCTCCCTCACAACTACGCGGCTCGAAGTCACCCTGTCGAGGTCCCGAAGAGACTTGGTCAAGGTGGTGCCATGACGTGTCGGGATAGGCACGGGGACAAGATACAGGTGATCGTCGTCTCCCATACCCATTGGGACCGAGAGTGGTATCTCACGTGCGAAGAGTATCGGTACTGGCTGGTCAAGGCCGTTGACCAGCTGTTGGGGTTGTTCGATCGTCATCGAGGGTACACATTCATGTTGGACGGCCAGGTGCTTCCTCTCCTTGACTACCTGGAGATCCGGCCAGAGAAGGAGGAAATGATCCGCCAGGTCGTGCGCGAGGGGAAGCTCCTGATCGGTCCCTGGTACGTGCAGCCGGACGAGTTCCTGGTGTCGGGAGAGTCCCTGATCCGCAATCTGCTCCTTGGGCGCCGGAGCGCTCGCCGTTTTGGCGAGCCAATGCCGGAGGGTTACCTTCCGGACGCGTTCGGGCACATCGCACAACTTCCCCAGATCCTCCAGGGTTTCGGGATCGGCTCCGCGTTCCTCACAAGGGGCGCGGATCTGGCGTGTGAGGAGGCGGGCAAGGCGGAGTTCCGCTGGAGGGCCCTGGACGGTTCAGAGGTGCTGACGCACGTCATGGAGGCGGGGTACTGCGCAGGAGCGTTCCTATCGGCCGACGCCTCTCTTGTCTCGCTTCTTGGGTTTCTGCGTGCTCGGAGCTCCACGGACACCGTCCTGATCCCGAATGGGTGCGATCACCTTGGGCCACAAACGGAGGTGTTGGATGTCCTGTCGCGCCTCAACGCGGAGTGGCCAGGTTATGTCTTCCGTCAGGGGACCTTGTCGGACTACGTTCGGGAAGTTCAGGAGGTCGCACCGGAGCTCCCGGTCATACAGGGGGAGCTGCGGCTGGGGAAACACCATCCCATCCTCAGCGGGATCTACTCGGCCAGGATGTACCTGAAACAGCGGAACTGGACCCTCCAGACCCTGCTCGAGCGATTCGCCGAGCCACTGGCCGCGTTTGCTTCCCACCTGGGGGCTGACTTCGCTCCGTTCGTGTGGGCAGCGTGGGAGCTTGTTCTCCAGAACCATGCGCACGATTCCATCTGCGGGACGGGTGTCGACCCTGTGCACCGGGAGATGATGGCCCGCTTTGCGCGAGCAGAAGCAATCGCCAAGACAGTTGTGCGAGAGGCCCTGCAAAGCATCGGTGCCCACGTCCTCCCCAAGGCGGACCCCCTCTCCGCGGAGATCCCCATCCTTGTGTTCAACCCATGCCCCTGGGAAAGGCAAGAGGAAGTGGTTGTGGAAGTGGACTCCCAGATACCATCAGGGCCCGATGAGCGTGAGGGCGCACATGGGACACCCACCGATCCAAAGACCTGCGTCCTGCTCGACCCTCGTGGCCAGCCGGTGCCCTTCGTCCTGCGCGGCGAGCGGCTTGACTCCGAGGACGTGCTCGCTGGGGTCAGGCATGCGGTCAAGAAAGCGGTCGCCTTCCCAGCCCGCCTCCCACCCCTTGGCGTAAAACTGTACAGGATCGTTCCGGGGCACGCGTCGCCCGGGGAAGGCCCGCTGGTGGCGGGCGAACAGGCACTCGAGAACGAGTTTTACCGGGTCACAGTGCAGCAGAACGGAACCCTTGACATCCTGGACAAGGAGAGCGGTCGCCTGTACTGCGGGCAAGGCTTTCTCGAGGACTGCGGGGACGCCGGCGACGAGTACAACTGGTCCCCACCAGAGGGACAACAGATCGTTACATCTCACCGGACCACCGCGCGCGTTCGGATGGTAGACTCCTGCCCTTGGAAGGCCATGCTGCGGGTGGACTTCACGCTTCCGCTGCCCGAGGCTCTTGACGCAGATCGCCGCGCCCGCAGCAAGCGGAGAGTGGACTGTCCGGTGACCCTTTTCGTGTCGCTTGCGCGGGGCCTCAAGAGGATCGACATCGCCGCAGAGGTGGAGAACAACGTGCGCGACCATCGGCTTCGTGTGGCGTTTCCCACGGGGATCCAGGTGGCGAGCTCTCTAGCTGAGGATACCTTCGGACTGGCGCGTCGACCGGTACGGCCGCCAGACGGGGAAGGGTGGATTGAAGTCCCACCAGGCACTCATCCCCACAAGGCTTTCGTGGCGGTGGAGGGAAAGGAGGGCGGGGTCGCGATCCTAAATCGAGGCCTTCCAGAGTACGAGGTCACTGCGGATGGTACCATCTACCTCACTCTGATCCGAGGGGTGGGATGGCTCTCGCGCGATGACCTGATCACCAGACGAGGGCACGCCGGGCCGCCCTACGAGACACCCGAGGCGCAGTGCCTCGGTCGTCATCGGTTCGAGTTCGCCATATACACGTACCAGGGGACATGGGAGCACGCTCAGGTATGGCAGGCTGCGCATGCGTTCTGCGCTCCCTTCGTGGGGGTCCGGTTGGCAGGGCCGGGGAGAGGGGGATTGCCTGCGGAGGGGAGCTTGCTCAGCGTTGAGGGTCCTGGCCTGGTCTTCAGCACAGTCAAACGGGCAGAAGAGGAGAACGCGATCATCGTGCGCGTGTATAACCCTCTGGAGCGAAGTGTTCGCGGAAAGATCAAGACGCTCTGGAAAGTGACACAAGCTGAGTGTGTTAGGCTGGACGAAACCCCAATGCGACCTCTCGACCTGCTTTCTCCTGACACGGTCGAGATGGTGGTGAGGGGCGGGGAGATCGCCACGGTGAAGCTCGTCATGTCCCCAGAACTCGGCACAAGCGGCTGTTAGTCCGTGCGGTCTGAAGTTGCTCTTGACCACCGAACAAGCCCCCTTCCACGCACCTCCGGAGCGCCCAGTCCTGAATCACCCGTAGGGCCACCGTGGCCGTGGTCGTGAGCGTCGCCAAGCTCTCCTCGTCTGGAGCCGACGGGAGTTGAACCCGTGGCCTCTAGCATGCCATGCTAGCGCTCTCCCAACTGAGCTACGGCCCCGCAGCACCAATTCTCCCCGGACCCCCGCCCGAGCGCAACCCCGCTAGATGTCCAGCGCCGCCACCCGGTGCGCGTTCTCGCGAATGAAGTCCCGCCGGAGGGCAACGTCGTTCCCCATCAGGGTGGTGAAGATCTCGTCCGCCTCCAGGGCGTCGCGGATCGTCACCTGCCGCAGGATCCGCGTCTCCGGGTTCATCGTCGTCTCCCACAGCTCCTCCGGGTTCATCTCCCCGAGCCCCTTGAACCGGCGCACCGTCAGCTTCCCATCCCCCTCCGCCTGACGCGCCTGGAGCTCCTCCTCCGTGTAGAGGTAGGTGCGGTTCTGGCCCTTCTGCACCAGATACAGCGGGGGCTTGGCGATGAACACGTGCCCGTGCTCGATCAAGGGCCGCAGGTTCCGGAAGAAGAACGTCAAGAGAAGGGTGCGGATGTGGGCCCCGTCCACATCGGCATCGGCCATGATGATGATCTTGTGGTAGCGAAGCTTCCCCACGTCGAACTCCTCCCGGATCCCGGTCCCCAGGGCGGTGATGATCGCCCGCAGCTCTTGGTTATCGAGGAGCTTCCCAAGCCGCGCTTTCTCCACGTTGAGGACCTTCCCCCGCAAGGGAAGGATCGCTTGGAACACGCGGTCCCGGCCCTGCTTGGCCGACCCGCCGGCGGAGTCCCCCTCCACGATGAACAACTCCGACTCCTCCGGGTCGTCGTTCGTGCAGTCGGCGAGCTTGCCGGGGAGGCTGCTCGCCAGTAGCGCCCCCTTCCGCCGGACAAGCTTCCGCGCCTTGGCCGCCGCCAGTCGGGCCCGATGGGCGGTCGCGGATTTCTCGATGATCGCCCGGGCCACCCCGGGGTTCTTCCCCAGGTACTGCCCGAGCTGTTCTCGCACCACCTCCTCCACGAACGCCCGCATCCCCGGGTTCCCAAGCTTGGCCTTGGTCTGCCCCTCGAACTCCGGCTGCTGGAGCTTCACCGACACGATCGCCACCAGCCCCTCCCGGATCGCCTCCCCAGACAGGGCCTCCTCCTCCTGCCGGATCAGGCGCTTCTCCCGAGCATAGTCGTTGAGCACCTTGGTCAGCGCCGCCCGGAACCCGGTGAGGTGCGTCCCCCCCTCCCGGGTGTTGATGTTGTTGGCAAACGTGAACACCTCTTCGTCCACGGCGT
The DNA here is from genome assembly GCA_024653305.1 of Candidatus Acetothermia bacterium. Taxonomy (NCBI): domain Bacteria; phylum Candidatus Bipolaricaulota; species Candidatus Acetothermia bacterium. The sequence goes on from JANLFW010000001.1 coordinate 40,414, forward strand.
CGGTGAACAGCATCGCGATCTCCGCCGCGTGCGTCCCCCGGTCTTCGACGAGGTAGATCGGCTCGTCATGAAGGGGCTCCTTCCCGGTGGCCAGCTCCTTCACGAACGCCACGATCCCCCCGTCGGCGTGGAAGGTCCGCTCAACACCGGCGATGCGGTTGTCCAGGCGGATGGTCAGCCCGGGGTTCAAGTACGCGAGCTCCTGCAGGCGATGGACGAGCTTGGAGAAGTTGTAGTGGAGCTCCCCGAAGATCTCCCGATCGGGTAGGAACGTGACCGTGGTCCCGGTGTCCTTTGCCTCCCCCACCGGGACGAGCTCGGTGACCTTCCGCCCGCGCACGAACTCCTGCCGGTACACCTTCCCGTCCCGCCACTGCACCTCCACCGCCAGGTGCTCGGACAGGGCGTTCACCGCCGATACCCCCACCCCGTGTAGCCCACCGGATACCTTGTAGCTCCCGGTCTCGAACTTGCCCCCGGCGTGCAACGTGGTGAGCACCAGCTCCACCGTGTTGATCCCGGTCTCCGGGTGGACCCCCACCGGGATGCCGCGGCCGTTGTCCCGGACAGTGATCCGCTTGTCCTCGTGGATGACGATGTCGATCTCGGTGCAGACCCCGGCCATGGCCTCGTCCACCGAGTTGTCCACCACCTCGTAGATCATCTGCAGAAGCCCGTCCGGACCGGTGGACCCGATGTACATGCCCGGGCGCTTGCGCACGGCCTCGATGTCCTCCAGAACTTGGATCTTGTCTACGTCGTAGTCTGACCGTTGGACCACCCCGCATCACCCACCGAAGTATAGCTGAGCACAGAAAAATCCTCAAGGCATCGGCATTTGCTCCCTATAAGGCGGTCATTCGTCTCCTGGCCGCCCGGGCGACCCGCGGATAATCTTTGTCCCGAAAGGAGGGCCGGTGCGGCTTCTGGAGTGGCAAGGCCGGGTGATCCTGGAAGCAATGGGCATCCCGGTCCCGCGTGGGGCGGTGGCCTCCACCCCCGCCGAGGCGCGGGCAGCGGCCCAGGCCATCGGGGGGCCGGTGGTGCTCAAGGCCCAGGTCCCGGTGGGCGGACGGGGAAAGGCCGGGGGCATCCGGCCGGCTCAGGATCCGGCAGAGGCAGAGCGCCTGGCCCGGGAGATGCTGGGCCGCGAGCTCAAGGGGCTGCGGGTCGACCAGCTCCTGGTGGTGGAGGCAGCCGAGGTCCGGTCCGAGCACTACCTGGGGGTCACCCTCGACCGGGGCCGCCGCATGCCGGTGCTGATCTACTCCCCCTCGGGCGGGGTGGACATCGAGGAGGTGGCCCGCCGAGATCCGGCGGCGATCCGCCAGGTCCACATCCCCCCGTTGGAAGGGCCACTCGCGTTCCGGCTGCGGCGGGCGGTGGCGCCCGCCCCGGCCGAACTGCGGCCGGAGCTCGCCGAGATCGCGGCGAAGCTTTACCAGACCTTCACCCAGTACGAGGCGAACCTGGTGGAGATCAACCCCCTGGCGGAGACGGCCCGGGGGCTCATCGCCCTCGATGCCAAGGTCATCATCGACGACGACCATCGCCCCGGCGCGCAGTTCGCGGGCCTGGCCGAGGCGGTGGTCGACCCCTTGGAGGCGGAGGCGAGAGAGGCCGGGATGAGCTACGTGCGCCTGGACGGGGACATCGGGATCCTCGGGAATGGGGCCGGATTGGTCATGGCCACGCTCGACCTCGTGGCCCAGGCCGGGGGCCGGCCCGCGAACTTCCTGGACATCGGCGGTGGGGCGCGGGCGGAGCGGGTGCGCAAGGGCGTGGACATCCTCACCCGAAACGGCCGGGTTAAGGTGCTGTTCGTCAACGTGTTCGGGGGGATCACCCGCTGCGACGAGGTGGCTCAGGGGATCGTGGACGCCACCGCCGCGCTTCCGCTCCCCATCGTGATCCGGTTGGTGGGGACGAACGAGGAACAGGGACGGCGGGTGCTCTCGCAGGCCGGCCTGGTGCCGGTGCGGACCATGGAGGAGGGAGCGGCCCGGGCCACAGCCCTGGCCAAGGAGGCGTCATGAAGCACTGGTGGGCGGTGGTGCTGGCGGTAGGCGTGACGGCGTTGGGGACGGACGTGATCCCCTTGTCCGAGGTACGGCCAGGGATGAAGGGGTACGGCCTGACCGTGGTGGCGGGAACGGAGATCGCCCGGTTCGACGTGGAGGTGGTGGACATCCTCGATGAGCCCGGGGAGGCGAACGACTTCATCATCGTCCGGGCGTATGGGGACGCCATCGCCCGGTCAGGGGGGATCGCCCAAGGGATGTCCGGGAGCCCGGTGTACCTGGACGGCCGCCTGGCGGGGGCGCTGTCGCGGGCCGCGCTCTGGTCGGCGGAACCGACCCGACCTCTGGGGCTGGTGACCCCGATCGAGGCCATGCTCAAGGTGCTGGCCGAGGTCAAGGCCGAACTGCCTCCCCCGCCAGAACAGGAGATCCCACTCCCCGAGGGCAAGAAGCTTCAGGCATGGGGGATCGACCGGGTGCGGCTCGTGGCGGCCGAACCGGCCACTGTGGATGAGGGGACCCTCGTGACGTGGCCCCTGTCCGCCCCGGTCATGGCGAGCGGCCTGTCCGAGCGGGCGCTTTCCGTGCTGCGGGACGGCCTCGACCTCCGGGCCAAGCCCACCCCGCTCGCCTCGCTCATCACCGCGTGGCGGGGGAAAGTCCCAGGTCTCCTCGCCCTCGGCGTGCCGCGGGTCATGGCGGCACCGTCCATCACCGGCCAAACCCCAGCCCTCCCGTTCGTCCCGGGCGCCCCGGTGGGCGTCGGTCTGGTGGTGGGTGACGTCACGGTGGGGGCGTTGGGGACGGTGACGATGACCGATGGCGACGTGGTGCTGGCGTTCGGGCACCCGTTCCTGTTCACCGGGCCCAGCCGTTACTTCCTCACCGAGTCCTACGTGTTCGACACCGTGGCCGCGCTGGACGCCCCGTACAAGTTCGGTGCCCTCGCCGACGTCCGGGGCGGGGTGTTCGCCGACCGGTGGGCGGCGGTGGGGGCGGTCGTCGGCCGCACGCCCGCCGGTATCCGCACCGAGTTCGTGGTGCAGGACCAGGGGCGAGGCACGCGGAGCGAGCTCCGCGCCACCGTGGTGGACGAACCCCGCCTGTCCGCCCTGCTCCTCTATGTGTCCGGGTTGGAGGCGGTGGACCGGGCCCTGGACCGGATCGGGCCGGGGACGGCGGTGGTGCAGTACACCATCACCGGCCGCGGGATGCCGCGCCCACTCACCCGGGAAAACGTGTTCCTGTCCACCGAGGACGTCGCCGCATACGTCCCCTGGGAGGCGGCCATCGTGGCCGACATCCTGGCGTACAACGAGTTCCAAGATCCGGAGCTCACCGGGATCAGCTTCACCGCCACCGTGTACCCCAACTTCGTGGCGGCGGAGGTGATCGACCTCGCGACGGAACAGGACGAGTACGCGCCCGGGGACACGGTGCAGTTCATCGTCACCGTCCGGGGCTGGCGGGGGAAGACGGAGGAATGGGAGGGGGAGATCGTCATCCCCGCGGACATCGACACGCCGTACGTCGAGCTCCGGGCGTACGGGGGGCCGCGCCTGCGGGAGCGCGGGGAGGGGGCGCCGACGTTCGCGTCGCTCGAGGATCTCATCGCCTACATCGAGGGCATCCCCACCTACGACACCCTGACCGTGGAGCTGTTCGCGGTGGACCCCCTCTCCGACCTCATGTGCGAACCCTGGCTCTATGGGGTGGACGCGCTGTCCGACCGGATCCCGGGGACGGTGGTGTACGGCGAGGTCTCGCTCATCCTCCCCCTTACCCCAAAGGGATAGCGGATGTGGGACCTACGTGAGGCGGCGGAGGCGCTGGAGGCCCGGCTGATCCGGCCGATGGCCCCGTTTGCCGTTTCGGGGGCCACCGCCGATTCCCGGCGGGTCCAGCCGGGGGACGTGTTCGCCGCCCTGCGCGGGACCCGCCACGATGGGCACGACTTCCTCGGCGAGGCGTTCGCCCGAGGGGCAGTGGGAGCGGTCGTGTCCCGCGATCCCGGGGTCGGCCACAACCTCCTCCTCGTCCCAGACGTGCCGGCCGCGCTGTGGGAGCTCGCGGCCTGGCGCCGACCGATGCTGGACATCCCGGTGGTGGGGGTGACCGGATCGATCGGCAAGACCACGACCAAGGAGCTGGTGGCCGCGGCCTTGTCCACCCGCTACCGGACCTACCGGACCCCGGAGAGCTACAACAACGAGCTCGGGGTGCCGCTCGCCGTCCTCTCCATTCCCGGCGACGCCGAGGTGGCGGTGTTCGAGCTGGGGGTGTCGGCGCCGGGGGAGATCCGGCGCCTGGCCCAGCTCCTGCGGCCGTGGGCCGGGATCATCACCGGGGTCGGCCCGGCCCATCTGGCAACGCTCGGCTCCATCGACCAGGTGGCGGAGGCGAAGTGGGAGCTTGCCGAGGCCCTGCCCGAGGAGGGGATCCTCGCCGTGGCCTGGGACTTCCCGGAGCTGCGGGCGCGGGTGGAGCGGTGCGACGGGCTGTGCCTCCGGTTCGGGCGCACGCCGGACGCCGATTTCTACCCTGCGGACCTTGTGACCGACGATCCACAGGGGGTGCGGTTCCGGGCGGTGAGCCCCCGCGGGGATGTGCCCGCCCACCTACAGCTTCTCGGGGAGCACGTGGCGGTGCTGGCGTGCGGGGCGCTCGCCCTGACGTGGGGCATGGGCGTGCCGGAGCGAGGGGCGGTGCAGGCCCTGTCGTCCGTGCCCCCCATCCCCCACCGCCTCCACCTCCGGCCGGCCCCGTTCGGCTGGATCCTGGACGATTGCTACAACGCCAATCCCCTGTCCATGCGGGCCGCGTTGCGCACCCTGGTGTCCCTCAAGCTCCCGGTGGCCCGGCGGGCGGTGCTGTTTGCGGACATGCTTGACCTCGGCCCCCAGGAGGCCAAGTTCCACCGGGAAGTCGTGGAAGAAGCCCGCTGGCAGGGGGTGGACGTGCTGTACTGTTACGGCAAGCAGGCCGCAGCGGCGTTCGCCGTCTGGCAGGGCCCGGGCGCGGCCGAAGAAGAGGACCTGGAGGCGCTCATCGCCCGGATGCACGCCGAGCTCCCCACGGCCCCCACGGCGTTGCTCGTCAAGGGGTCGCGGGCGATGGCCCTGGAGCGGGCGGTGGACGCCCTCGCCCGCGGCTGACCGCCTGGCGCCAGGGCAATCTACGCCGCGAGGTCGGGACGGGTCTGCTTACCCCAGAGCTTGAACCCGAGCGCCGCCAGGAACGCGAGCGCGGTGATCGTCCCCCACAGGAGAAGCGGGGAGGTGGGGAACGCGTCGAGGAGAACCCCCCCGAGGAATGGCCCCGCCGACCACCCCATCGTCTCGGCGAGGCCGAACGCCCCCATGTACCGGCCGCGGTGGGCCGGCGGGGCCAGTTCCGCGGTCACGGTGAGCGTGCTCGGGGCGAACACGATCTCCCCCAGGGTGACCACGGCGATCGCCCCCAGCAGGCCCGGGAACGCCCGCAGCCAGCCGAACGCAAGGTACCCCACCCCATAGAGAAGGCTCCCCAGCACCAGGGCCCTCCCCCGCCGCAGGCGGTCCACCCCACGGGCCACGGGGTACTGGAGGAACACCACCAGTAGCCCATTCAGGGTGAGGAGCGCCCCGAACTTGGCCTCGGACAGGCCGAGCCGCTCCACCGTGTACACGGACAACGTGGACACGAGTTGGCCGGCCACCAGAAACACGAGCAGCGACAGGCCGACGAACGCGAGGAACCGGCGGTGGGCGAGCACCTCCCGCAACGCCCCCAGCACCGGCTCCCGCTCCCCCCGGGCGTGGGACTCGCGGGCAAACGCGGCGAGGAGGAAGAAGGCGACGCTCGACGCCAACGCGGTGACCGCGAACAGGGTCCAATACGGGAGGAACGCGGCGAGGTACCCGCCCAGCGCTGGCCCGGCCGCCCACCCCACGTTGCCCCCCACCCGCAGGAGGCCGTACGCCTCCATGCGCTGTCCCCCGGGGGCGAGGTCGGCGACCATGGCCGAGATCGCGGTCATGGCCAGGGCCCCGGTGATGCGCACCCCGAGGTAAACGGCGGCGATCGCCCACACCGGGCCGGTGCCCCGGATCAGGGCGGCCAAGACCAGGAACAGGAGCACCCGCACCCCCGCAGCGCCGAGCACGGTGGGCCGCCGCCCCAGCCGATCGGCAAGTTCTCCGCCGGCCATCCGGCCGGCGGCGCTGACCACAGCGTTGGCGAGCATGATCGCCCCCACCACGGTCATGGAGAGATCCCGGTCGCGGTGGAGGTACAGGGACAGAAACGGAAGGGCGATGGAGAACCCGGCCGAGGTGACGAGCTGGCTCGCCACCAGCGCCCACAGCCGGCCGTCGAACCGGCCCAGGAAGCGGCCGCGCCGCGCGAGCCACCGGGGCACGATCATGGGAGATACCGGAACAGCCAGGACAGGAGGGGGGCCAGGAGGAGGGCGGGGAGGAAGTCGGCCGCCCGGATGTCCCGCAGCTTGAGGAGGCCGATCCCCAGGGCGAGGACCACCGCTCCGCCGGCCGCGGACAGCTCCACCACTGCCGGTGCGTCCGGGGAGAAGCCGGCCAGCGAGGACGCGAACAGGTGCGCGGCCAACGTCAACCCGCCCTGATAGACGAGGATCACGAGGAGCGAGAGCAGCACCCCCGGCCCCAACGCCGCGGCCAGGGTGAGGGCCGAGATCCCGTCCAGGATCGACTTGGCCGCGAGCAGGGACCAATCGCCAACTAGGCCGTCTTGAATGGCCCCGAGCACGGTCAGCGGCCCCACACAAAAGAGGAGGCTGGCGGTGAGGAACCCCTCCGCAACCGGGCGACCGCGGAACAGGGCCTCCAGCCGCCGGCTCCCCAGTTCGATCCGCTCGGCGAGGTGGACCGCCGAGCCCAGCGCCCCCCCGAGGATGACCGCGAGCATCAGGACGAGCACGTTCTGGGTCCCCAAGGCCAGGCGGAACCCGAGGACGACGGTGGCCAGGCCCACCCCGGCCGTGGCTGCCTCGCGCACCCGCGCCGGGACCCGTGCCCCCAGGGCCCAACCGGCGGCGCCCCCCACCAATACCGTCCCCATGTTGATCCAGGTGCCGGTCATCGTGGGCCATATGGTAGCCGGAGGGCCACACCCCCCCAAGCCACCCACGGTTTGACAGACGAAGCATCGCGCCCCTAAACTGCGCGGGAGAGGTGGTGGCGAATGTGGAAGGAGTTTCGAGATTTCATTGCCAAAGGGAACCTGGTGGAGATCGCGGTGGCGTTCATCATGGGCGCCGCGTTCGGGGCGGTGGTGCGGTCGTTCGTGTTCGACCTCGTGATGCCCGTGATCGGGAAGCTTGTGGGGAACGTGGATTTCTCGAACCTATTCGTCGTCCTCACCGGGGAGAGTTACCCCTCGGCGGCGGCGGCCCGGGCGGCTGGGGCGGCGGCCATCTACTGGGGCGAGTTCGTAAACGCCCTCATCAACTTCCTCATCATCGCCCTGGTCATGTTCCTGCTCCTCCGGGCCGTGATGCGGATGCAGAAGCCGAAGCCGAAGGAGGCGCCGGCCACGAAGGAGTGCCCGTACTGCAAGACCCAGATCCCCATCGGGGCTACCCGCTGCCCGCACTGCACCTCAACCCTGGCCTGACGCGCGTCCCGCGAGGTTGAGAGAGAACGCCGGGGGAGGTAGGCCCTCCCCCGGCACTTGCTCACGGGACGGGGCGAACCGCCCGTGGCACCTCGCTCACATCCGGACTGCCCGGGCGAGCACTGGAACCGCGATCATCGCCGCCAGGGCCAACCCGACGGCGATGCCGATGAGGACCTTGTCTCGCGTGGTCATCTGCCCTCCAAACGACACCGGCCCGGTCCGGCCGGCCAACGCGGAAGTATCCACGCGGAGGCGTGGACGATCCGTGGAAAGGGGGTGGAAGGACAGAGGACATCGCCGCCCCCAGCGGGTGACAGGTGACGGGGGGAGGCCCAGGGGCGCATGGCACCCTGTCCACACCGGTGTGTGTTCGCTAGCATCACGGCGCAAGGGCTCCAAAGGCGCGGCTCCCGGGTTCCACCGCGGGGACGGGCTCCTGCGCCCGCCCGCCTCCACGTTGGCTGTGCCCGCGAACGCCCAGTTGATCACGGACACCGAGGCAGCAGCAGTTGCTCAGCACCCTGGCCCAACTGCACGAAATACGGGGAGCTGACCTTGCCGCTTGCCGCGCCCTGGTTGCCAAACTGTATCCTCACTACCCCGCCTACACCCTCCTCGCCGTAACCAACCCGGATGGCAGCCTGAAGTGCAGCGCCCTCCCGCCCGAAGGGACGGTGGATTACGCCGATCGCGACTGGTTCCAGCGCGCCGTGCAGACGCGAACCTTCACGATTGGTTCGTTCTCGGGCGCATCACCGGCAAGCCTACCCTGCCGTTGGCGTACCCCATCCTGAACGACGGGGGCCAGATCGAGGGGGTGGTCTTCCTCGGCCTGGACCTGGAGTGGCTCAGCACCGTCTCCGCCGAGATTAACCTGCCGGCCGGCTCCACCGTCACGCTACTCGATCCCCAGGGCACGGTGCTGGTACGCTACCCAGAGCCCGAACAGTGGCTCGGCAAGATCATAACCGAGGGGCCGATTGTCCAAACCGTCCTTGCCCTCCAGGGGGAAGGGACAGCTGAGGACGCCGGCATGGACGGGGTGCTGCGCCTGTACGGTTTCGCTCCGTTGCGCAACGGCGAGCAGACCTGGGGCTATATCCTGATTGGCATTCCCTCCGCGGTGGCCTACGCCGGGGTGAACCGGATGCTCCGTACCAACCTCATCAGGATGGGAAGGCTTCGTGACCTACCATGCCCTCCCCCTGGTGGCCAAGGGGAGGATCGTGGGGGTGTTGCAGATCTTCCACCGTTCACCCCGCCAGGACGATCGGGAATGGGAGCAATTGCTTGAGACCCTGGCCGGGCAGGTGGCCATCGCCATCGACAACGCCTCCCTTTTCTATGATCTTGAGCGCAAGCACACGGAGCTGATCCAGGCCTACGATGCCACCCTGGAAGGCTGGGCCCTGGCCCTGGCGTTGAAGGAGGAGGAGACCGAGGAGCACAGCCAACGGGTTACAGAGCTCACGGTGCGGATCGCCAAGGCGATGGGGATGAGCGACGAGGAGCTTGTCCACGTGCGACGCGGCGCGCTTCTCCACGACATTGGGAAGATTGGGATTCCTGATTCCATCATGCTCAAGCCCGGAAAGCTGACCGAGGAGGAATGGGAGGTCATGCACCGGCACCCGGTGTACGCCTTCGAGATGCTGGCGCCCATTGCTTTCCTGCGCCCGGCGCTAGACATCCCAACGCCGCCTTGACCAGCGATCGGCCTTACCGCAAGGCGTGGCCAAAAGAAGAGGCGCTCGAGTACATCCGTAAGCAAAGCGGAAAGCACTTCGACCCGCGGGTGGTGCGGGCGTTCCTGGAGCTGGTGGACAAGGCCGGCGGGGGCTAGCGCTCGCGCAGGAGGAGCACCGCTTTTCCGTTGTGGGTGCAGGAGAACACGACCAGCGAGGCGTGGCCCTCCTCGGAGGCGGTGGCGTAGAGGTAGCGGATGTCCAGGCCCTGCCTGGCCAGGGCCTCGGTGACCCGGCGCAGGAACCCCGCGCGGTGGGGAAGCTCCACCATCACCACCTCCCGCTCCTCCACCGGGAACTCCGCCTTGCGCAGGCTGTCCAGGGCATAGGTGTGGGCGTCGGTCACCAGGTGCAACTCGGCTTGGTCGTCGTGGACGATCACGGCCACCGCGAGGATGTTGATGCCCTGTTCGGCGAAGCGGCGGGCGATGTCCGCGAGCAGGCCCACCCGGTTCTCGGTGTGGACCACCAACTCCTTGCCGATCCTCGCCGCGCGCACCGCCTCCTCCACCAGGCGGCTAGTTTACCACACGGCGGGCGCGGCCAGCCTACGTGCCAAACCGCGGGCTTCCATGGCGACGCCTGCTGCTTCCACCTATAATCACTCCCCACGAGGAGACGGCCTTGAACACCAACGTCAAACGGATCCTGGTCTGCAGCGCCTGGCCCTACGGCTCAGGCATGCCCCACCTGGGGAACCTGGTGGGGTGCCTCCTCTCCGGTGACGCGTTCACCCGCTTCTATCGACTCCTGGGGTACGAGGCGCTGCACGTCTCCGGCACCGATGCCCACGGTACCAAGGTCGAGTACGAGGCAGCCAAGCTCGGCATCACCCCGCGGGAGCTCGCCGATCAGGTCCACCACGCGATCCGCGAGGTGCTCGAAAAGTTCGAGATCGCCATCGACAACTACACCACCACCGAATCCCCCGTGCACAAGGAGTTCGTCACCCAGATCTACCGCGACATGGAGCGAAATGGCTACATCATCGCGCAAGAAGAAGAGCGGGCCTTTTGCCAAGGGTGTAGCCGATTCCTCGCCGATCGCTTCATCCTCGGCACCTGCCCTCGCTGCGGATATCCCCACGCCCAAGGCAACCAGTGCGATGTGTGCGGGGCGCTCCTCGAGCCGGAGATGCTCCTTGCCCCCCAGTGCGCATTCTGTAGATCCACGGACATCGTCCGGCGGCCAACCCGCCACTGGTACCTGGACCTGGGAAAGCTTGCCCCGCAGCTCCTCGCCTACGTGGGGAGCCGCGACTTCCCGGGGAACGTCAAGCTGTTTACGGAGCGCCTGATCCAGGACGGGCTTAGGCCACGGGCGGTGACGCGAGACATCGAGTGGGGGATCCCCGCCCCGTTCCCGGGGGCGGAAGGGAAGGTCATCTACGTGTGGGCGGAGGCCGCCCTAGGGTACGTGTCCGCCACCATCGAGCACTTCCGGAGGCTGGGGGAAGAGGAACGGTGGCGGGAGTTCTGGTTCGGCGAAGAGGTCTGGCATCTCTACACCCACGCTAAGGACAACATCCCCTTCCACACCATCATCTTCCCTGCTCAACTCATCGCCTCCGGCCGTGGCTACCACCTGCCCGACCAGATCGCGGCCACGGAGTACCTCAACTGGATCGGAGGGGAGCAGTTCTCCAAGACCCGCCGGGTGGGGATCTTCGCCGACGAGGCGCTCGCCCTCTTGCCCCCGGTGTACTGGCGGTTTTACCTCCTCTACAACCGGCCGGAGACGAAGGACGTGGAGTTCTCGTGGGAGGAGCTCGACAAGGCGGTGAACGCGATCCTGGTGGACAACATCGCCAACTTCGTCCACCGGGTGCTCTCGTTCATCTGGTCGCGCCACGCCGGCGTGGTGCCCGATGTGGCCACCGATCCGGAGGTAGAGCGAGCCATCGACGAGGCCTATGCTGCGGTGCGGCGTACGGTGGAGGAGGGGGCGTTGGCCCCGGCCCTGCGGGCGGTGGCCCTGCTCGCCGGCACGGGGAACGAGTACTTCCAGCGCAAGGCACCGTGGCGGACCGGGGACGGGGAGGCGGTGGCGTCGGCCGCCCATCTTGTGAAGGCCCTGGCCATCCTGCTCGAGCCGTTCATCCCCATGTTCTCCCGGGAGGTGTACGCGACCTTGGGCATCACCGAGCGGGCGCTCGCTGACGTGCGCGAGGGGCTGCGGGGGCGCCGGCTGGCCGTCCAACCGCACCCCCTCCTGGAGCACGTGGACATGGAGGACCTGAAGGGGAGGTACCAGGCGATGAAAGAGGAGGGTCTGGTGAGCCTGGAGGAGTTCCAACGGCTGGACCTACGGGTGGGGCGGATCCTCATGGCCGAGGAGGTGGCCGGCGCGGACAAGCTTCTGCGCCTCCTGATCGACCTCGGGGACCGCCAGGCCCAAGCGGTGGCCGGGATCCGCAAGCACTACCCCGTCGGGGACCTTCCGGGCAGACTGGTGGCGGTGGTGGCCAACCTCAAGCCGGCCACGATCCGAGGAATTCGATCCGAGTGCATGATCCTCGCCGCGTCGGACGGAACGCTGGCCCTCCTTGCCCCGGATAAACAGGTGGAACCGGGGACCCGCATTCGCTAGCATTGTCCTCGTCCGCCGTACCCGATAAGATTGCGAGGTGGCCGAAATGTACGGTGTTGTGGAGATCGGAGGCAAGCAGTACCACGTCGAGCCTGGGATGGAGGTCGTCCACGAGGTCGTTCCCGGCGTCGGTGTCGGGGACACGATCACGTTCGATCGGGTCCTCCTCCTGCGCAACGGTGATGGGGTGGCCATTGGCCGGCCGTACCTCTCAGGGGTCAAGGTGGTGGCGGAGGTCCGAGAGGTGGGGCGGGGCAAGAAGGCCGTGGTCCAGCGGTTCGCCCCCAAGAAGGGGTATCGCCGGAAGAAGGGCTACCGCCAGCCCTACATGCGGACGAGGATCGTGGCCATCGAGAAGGATTAGGCGATGGTAGAGGTTCTGATCGAGCGGGATGAGGAAGGCCGGGTCCAGGCGGTGACCCTGCAGGGGGACGATTCCCCGGAGGGACTGGCCGCCGGGGCCCTCGTCGAGGCCCCGCTCCTGGGGATGCGCCACTACCTGCACTTGGATCCGGAGTCCTCCCGGGAGGGGAGCATGCTGCGGTTCCGGGTGGACCGGTCCGACATCTTCCTCGACCGCGAGATCGACGCGATCCTGGAGACGATGGTCTTGGGCCTGCGCGCGCTGGAGCAGGGCCGGCCGGGACGGTTGGCGGTGCGCGAGGTCGGGTTGGATGTAAAGGTGTAAAGGGGGAAAACATGGCCCACAAGAGCAGTCAGGGTTCTACCCAGAACATCCACGATTCCCCGGGGCAGCGCCTGGGCGTGAAGCGCTTCGGCGGCGAGCTGGTATGGCCCGGGTGCATCATCATCCGGCAGCGGGGAACCCGGTTCCACCCGGGCCGGGGCGTGGGCATGGGACGGGATTTCACCCTGTTCGCTACGACCACGGGGCTCGTGAAGTTCGCCGGGCGGAACCGCAAGTACGTGAACGTCATCCCCATCGACGAGGGGGGATAGCCCCTCCCGATGTGGCTCGATGAGGCGAAGATCCATGTCGCCTCCGGGCGGGGCGGGGACGGTTTGATCAGCTTCCACCGCACCCGTCATAACCCGCGCGGCTCCCCGGACGGGGGCAACGGAGGCCGCGGTGGGGATGTGATCCTGCGTGCCAGCCGGTCCATGAGCACCCTCCTCCACTTCCAGAACCAGGTTCACTTCCGCGCCCAGGACGGGGCACCGGGCGGGCCCAACGGCTGCCAGGGGGGGCAAGGCGCAGACCTCGTGGTGCCCGTCCCGGTGGGGACGGTGGTGCGGGACCTCCTCACCGGTGAGGTCCTGGCCGACCTCATGGCCGACGGCCAGGAGGTGGTCATCGCTCGCGGTGGCTGCGGAGGGCGAGGCAACAAGGCGTTCACCACCGCTACCCGCCAGGCGCCGCGGATCCGGGAGTTCGGCGAGCCCGGGGAGGAACGGTGGCTCAGGCTGGAGCTGCGGGTGCTCGCCGATGTGGGGATCGTGGGTTTCCCCAACGTGGGCAAGTCGTCGCTCCTGTCCCGCGTCTCCTCGAAGAAGGCCAAGGTCGCCCCGTACCCGTTCACCACCTTGGCCCCTAACCTGGGCCTGGTACGGGTCGGAGAGTCGGCGTCGTTCGTGATGGCCGACCTTCCGGGCCTGATCGAGGGGGCACACGAGGGGAAGGGCCTCGGCGATCGGTTCCTGCGCCACGCCTCCCGGGCCAAGCTCCTCCTCCACCTCCTGGACCTGGCCCGGGTCGAGGGCCGCGACCCCCTTGGGGATTACCATGTCCTGCGGCGGGAGCTTGAGGCGTGGGAGGACCTGGCAGGGAAGCCGGAGGTGGTGGCCGGAAACAAGGTGGACCTCCTGACCCCGGACCAGGTGGCGACGGAGGTGGCGCGGTTCAAGGAGGAAGGGATCGAGCTCCACCCCATCTCGGCCGTGACCGGGCAGGGGGTGCGGGAGTTGATCGCCCACCTGTGGGCGCGGATGCAGGCACTCCCTTCCCCGCCGGTCACGCCCCGGCCACGGCAGCGGGTGTGGCGGCTGACCCCGGAGGCACGGCCGTTCGAGGTGGTGGAGGAGGACGGGGCGCTCACGGTGCGGGGCCCGGCGGTGGAGCAACTGGTCCACCGCCTCGATCTCTCCACCCGCGACGCCCAGGAGTACCTCATAGAGCGGCTGGAGCGGCTGGGGGTGATGGCCGCCCTTCGGCGGCGGGGCCTGGCCCCGGGCCGGAGCGTGCGCATCGGCGGGGTGGAGTTTGAGCTTGCAGGGTAGGACCGGGCTATTCGGGGGGACGTTCAACCCCATCCACCTCGGGCACCTGCGGGTGGCCGAGGAGGCCCTCCGTCAGTTCGGCCTGAGGCAGATCGTGTTCCTGCCCACCGGGCACCCCCCCCACCGCGAGGTGGACGACGGCGTCCCCGGCGAGCAACGGTACGCGATGGTGAAGCTCGCGGTAGAGGGGCGGCCCAAGTTCACGGTGTCCCGGTACGAGGTGGACCGCCCCGGGCCGTGCTACACGGTGGACACCATCGCCGCGATGAAGGCGGAGCACCCGGAGGGGGTAGCGTACATCGTGGGAGCGGACATCTTCTCCCGCATCGAGATCTGGCACGACTGGCCCAGATTGCTTGGGAGCGCCCCGTTCATCGTGGCCCCGCGACCGGGGGTGGACATGACCGTGTTCCACCGCGCCCCGTTCGCGCAGGCCGAGCTCCACTTCCTGGAGATGCCGCTGATCAACCTCTCGTCCGCGGAGGTGCGACGGCGCTACCGGGAAGGGCTTTCCACAGCGGGCATGGTGCCGGAGGCGGTGGACCGGTTCATCCGCCGCCACCGGCTGTACGGCGTGGTTGGACGGGATGAACCTAGCTAGAATACATGCGAAAGGGGGATGGTCCTATTAAGCGAAAGTTCCGCGTAAACGAAGAGATCCGGTCGCGGGAGGTGCTCCTGATCGACATCGATGGCCGCAACCTGGGGGTGACCCCAGTAGACCGGGCGCTGGCCCTGGCCAGGGAGAAGGGCCTTGATCTCGTGGAGGTGGCGCCGGAGGCGAACCCGGTGGTGTGCAAGATCGTGAACTTCGGGAAGTACCGGTACCAGCTGGAGAAACGGGAGAAGAAGCAGCAAAAGCCGGCACGGCTCAAGGAGGTCAAGTTCACGATCCAGACCGGGGAGCACGATTTCCAGACGAAGCTCTCTCGAATCCGAGAGTTCCTGAACGACGGACACAAGGTGCGGGTTTCCGTGTTCTTCAAGGGACGGCAGATCATCCACCTCGGCAAAGGGGAGGAGATGCTGGCCCGGGTCGCAGCTACGACCCAGGACATCGCCAAGGTGGATCAGAACGCGACGAGCAAGGGCCGGACGCTACAGATGCTGCTGGTCCCCCTACCCCGCAAAGGAGGTCGCGGTGAAGAAAAGGACACACAAGGCGTCGGCGAAGCGGCTCAAGATCACGGCCAGCGGTAGGATCTTCCACCGGCGGGCCGGTTACGTGCACAAGCTCAGCAAGAAGCGCCCCCAATACCGGCGGCAGGCGCGCCCGGACGTGGAGGCGACCGGGGCTGACCGACGGCGACTGCGCCGGATCCTGAACGTTTGATGCCAAGGAGGAAACCATGCGGGTGCCCGGAGGGGTAAAGCACGGCAAACGCCGGCAGAAGGTGTTGGAACTGGCCAAGGGGTTCAAGGGCAAGCGCCGGACGTGCTACCGCATCGCCAAGCAATCGGTGGTCAAGGCCCTGCGCCATCAGTACGTGTCGCGCAAGCTCAGGAAGCGGGACATGCGGCGGCTGTGGATGGTGCGCATCGGGGCCGCGGCGCGAGGGCACGGCCTGTCCTACTCCAGGTTCATGGGCGGGCTCAGGAAGGCCGGGGTCGGGCTGAACCGGAAGATGCTCGCCGCTTTGGCCTTGCGCGATCCGGACGCGTTCGCCCAAGTGGTGGCGGTGGCCAAGGAGGCCACGGGCGCGTGAGGCCACGGGCGCGAGCGGGGATCGCGTGACGGTCAGCGTGGGCGTGCGCGGCCTGCGGTTCATGGGCCGCGTGGGATGGCAAGACGAGGAGCGGCGGATGAGCCGTCCGCTCCTCGTGGACGTGGAGATCGGGGTGGACTACGACGGGTCGGGAGAGCTTTCCGGGACGGTGGACCTGGAGGCGGTGGTGCGGACGGTCACGACGCTCGAGGGGAAGACATTCCGCCTCCTGGAGGACCTGGCCAGCGTCGTTGCCGGGGCGGCCGTGGGGCTTTCGCCCCGGGTGCGCTGGGCCAGGGTGCGCGTGCACAAACTGTCCCCGCCCCTCCCTTCCCCGGTGGATGCGGAGTTCGTCGAGGTGGTTTGCGAACGGGATGGTTAGGGCGTACCTGGGCCTTGGCGCCAATGTCCCCCCGGAGGAGGAGCGTCTGATGGAGGCGCTGGCCCGCCTGTCGCAAGGCGGGCTCAGGATCGGCAAGGTCTCCTCCCTGTACCGTACCGAGCCGTGGGGCCGTGGCGACCAGCCGTGGTTTACGAACTTGGCGGTGGAGGCGGACACGGATCTTCCGCCCCGGGCGCTCCTCGCCCTGTGCCAGCGGGTGCAGCGGGATCTCGGCCGGATGGACCGCGGGCGGTGGGGACCCCGGGAACTGGACATCGACATCCTCCTCTACGGAGGCGAGGTCATCGCCGAGCCCGATCTCATCGTGCCCCATCCCCGGCTCCCCGAGCGCCGGTTCGTGCTCGTGCCGCTGGCGGAGATCGCCCCGGAGGTCCGCCATCCCGTGCTTGGCCGCGCCATCGCCGAACTCCTGGCTGAGGTGAGAGATTCAAGGAGGGTCTTACGATTAAAGGGAATCACATCCTGATCACGGTGGAGAAGACGCCGGCCGGTCCGAGAAAGCGGGTGGTCATCGTCGAGGAGGGGGAACTGGTGGAGGTGCACTTCGACATGCCGGGCCGACGGCCGCTGGTGGGCAACATCTACAAGGGCAAGGTGGAGACGGTTCTCCCCGGGATGGGCGCGGCGTTCGTGAACGTGGGGGAACGGAAGGCCCTGTTTCTGTCCGAGCACGAGATCAACGATGCGATGCTGATCGCCAAGGGGTTTGAGCCATGGCGCGGCCCGGCCCCGATCCAGAAGGTCCTCCGCCCCGGAGACTCGGTCCTCATCCAGGTCCGCCGGGAGGGTGTCGGCAAGAAAAACCCCCAGGGGACGACGAAGATCAGCCTGCCGGGGCGGTACTGGGTGTTCCTGCCGCGGGAGGACCGGGTGGGCATCTCCCGCCGGGTGGAGGACCGCGACATCGGGAGGCGGCTCCGCCAGATCGCGTACGAACTCAAGCAACCCGGGGAGGGGCTGATCGCCCGCACCGCGGCCCATCGAGCGTCCAAGGAGGACCTGGAGCGGGATTTCAAGTATCTCCTCGGCATCTGGAAGGGGATCGAGGAAGCGGCCGCGGAGAGCACCGCCCCCAAGCTCCTCCACGAGCCCCTGGACCTCGTGCGGACCATCGTCCGCGACCGGTTCCTGGACGAGATGGATTCCCTCATCGTCGACGAGGAGGCCCAGTACAAGGAGATCCTGGACTTCCTCGGATATCTACACCTTGAGCGACTGAAGGGGCGGGTGAAGCTGTACCGGGGCACGATGCCCCTGTTCGTGCGCTACGACATCGAGCGGCAGCTTCGGGAGGCGCTGCAGCGGCGGGTGCCCTTAAAGGCGGGGGGGTTCCTGACCGTGGACGAGACCGAGGCGCTGACGGCGATCGACGTGAACACCGGGTCCGACGTGCGCCATCGCAACCAAGACGCGGCGATCCTCAACACCAACCTCGAGGCGGCCAAGGAGATCCCCCGGATCCTGAGGCTTCGCAAGATCTCGGGGATCATCGTCATCGACTTCGTGGACATGGCCAGCGAAAAGGACGAGCGCAAGGTGATCGAGCGGCTGCAAGAGGAGCTTCGAAAGGACCGGGTGCCGGCGGACTTCATCGAGATCACCAAGCTAGGCCTGGTGGAGATCACCCGTCGCAAGGAGGGGGAATCGCTGGCGGCGATGCTGGGGGACATGGAGGAGGATTAACGCCGTCCGCCGGGAGGATGGACGTCGGTTGAGGGATAGGTCCATCCCCGTTACCATCGCTGGCAAGGGCGGATAGCTCAGTTGGTAGAGCGCTCCCTTCACAGGGGAGAAGTCGCGGGTTCAAGTCCTGCTCCGCCCATTTCCTTTTCCCATGGCGTACATCTCGGTGGAAGGCCTGCCCGCAGTGGGGAAGAGCGAGCTCCTCGCAGCCCTACGCTTGTACTACCCGGGCCAGGTCCTCGTGCTCCCGGAGCTCGTGAAGGAGACGGCCGAGCGGGAGGGGCTTGACCTCTTCCGCGATCGCGATCGGCTCGCTCAGGCCATGCTCGCTGCACTCCCCGCCCGCCAAGGCCAAATCCGCGCTGCCCTCAACCAAAGCCTCACCGTGGTCGAGGAGTCGCACCTCGCCGTCCACGCCGCGTACGCGGCCTCCCTGGGGGACGACGCGTTCCTGCGCCAGTTCCAACGGGCGGAACAGGCGATCCTGTGGCCGGACCGGTTCGTGCGCCTGGAGGTCCCGATCGCCGTGTCCGTGGCCCGCCAGGCGGCGCGGGGCGACCCCCGGTACACCGTCCCGGCCGACGTCCTGGCCCGGATGCTCGGTTGGCTCTCAGCCTGGCACGCCCAGCGGGGGAGCGACCTCCACGTCCTCGATGCGGACCGCCCGCCGCACGCCGTCCTCGCGGACCTCGTGTCCGCCCTTGGCCTGGGCTATCGCCCCCACGTCTACCAGGACGTCATCCCCTACCTCTTCCTCCTTGGCCGGCCGGCGTCGGGGAAATCGGAGCTGATCCAGTTTCTCACCTCTCTCCCCCCCGACGAGCGGGCGGTCGCCTACCACCTCGGACGGCTGCGAGTCCTCGACGACTTCCCAATCCTGTGGCAGAAGTTCGTCGAGGATGACCTGTGGGAGGAGGTGGGCAAGGGGCGCCTCGTCTCGCGTCGGTGCGGGGAGAACTACGCGGTGGCCGACGACCACGCGTGGCCATTCCTCATCCTCTCCTTGAATCAGGAGATCTCCCGCCGGCCGCCTGCCCCGGGGGAGACAGCCCTGGTGGAGTTCTCCCGCGGCGGGACCAGGGGATACCGTGATGCCTTGGCCCGCCTCGCCCCGGAGGTCCTCGCGTCCGGGGCGATCCTGTACCTCCAGGTGTCGTTCGAGGAGTCCTGGCGCAGGAACGTGGCCCGCTACGACCGGGCCCGCCGCGACGGCCTCCTCACCCACTCCGTCCCCCGCGAGGAGATGGAGCGCACGTACCGATCCGATGACTGGACCGAGCTCGCCCCCACGCCCCGCGGGCACGTGGAGGCCCAAGGGATCCGCGTCCCGTACGTGACGGTGGTCAACGAACCGGAGCCCAAGACCCCGGACGATTTCGCCCGCCGCTTCCACCCTGCACTGGAGGACCTGCACCGACTATGGCAGAGACGCTGAGCCAGGAGCGCTGTTTCCTCCTCCTCGGGGAGGCGCCGACCGCGGAGGCGGCGGAGAAGATCGCCGAGGTGTTCGCGGCCTGCCCGTACGTGTACTTCATGAGCGCGTTCGGGCGCATCGTGGTCGGGGTGTACTTCCTGGAGGAGGACCACCGGTGGTGGCTGGAGGCGGTGGCCGAGGACCCTGAGGGCACGCTGGGCCTAACGCGGGCAGCCCTGTACGTCACGGACCGGGCAGCGTTCCCGCCGGGCATGGCGCTGCGCCTCCCCGCGGAGCGGGGGGACCTGGCCCCGTGCGGGTCCGACTGCACCCGGTGCCCACGGTACGGCGACCCCTGTCCGGGGTGCCCGGCGTCCCGTCACTTCCAGGGCTAGGGGCCCCTGGGGGCTCCCCGGAACCTTTCAAACCGGCTGAAGGTGCCTTTGGGAACGCTGGGCCATGA
This sequence comes from Candidatus Acetothermia bacterium, assembly GCA_024653305.1. NCBI lineage: Bacteria > Candidatus Bipolaricaulota > Candidatus Acetothermia bacterium. The sequence goes on from JANLFW010000001.1 coordinate 60,310, forward strand.
GGAGGACCCGGTTTGGAGGAGGTACGTCGCCCGCCCTGGCCGCGTGCTCGGCCGGGACGCGTTGCGGCTTTTGTGATCCGCCTTGCCGCTGAGTGTGTTCCTCACTACCATAGATCCAGGGAGGCGTTCATGGGAAAAAAGGAAGTCCTCGATGGCGTTTTGAACCAAATCCGGAAGGCTTACGGCGAAGGGGCCATCATGTGGCTCGGGGACGAGTCCGTGGTCGCAGTGGACGTGGTTCCCACCGGATCGCTCGCGCTGGACATCGCCCTGGGGGTGGGCGGCGTGCCCCGGGGGCGGATGGTGGAGATCTTCGGTCCAGAGGCATCGGGCAAGACCACGCTGGCCCTGCACATCATCGCCGAGGCCCAGAAGCTTGGGGGCACGGCGGCGTTCATCGACGCCGAGCACGCCCTCGATCCCGGCTACACCCGGGCGATCGGGGTCGACCTCGACCACCTGCTCCTGTCCCAGCCGAGCTCGGGTGAACAGGCCCTGGAGATCACGGAGCAGCTGGTGCGGTCGGGGGCGGTAGACGTGATCGTCATCGACTCCGTGGCAGCCCTTGTCCCGGAGGCAGAGCTGCAGGGCCAGATGGGCGATGCCCAGGTCGGGCTTCAGGCGCGGCTCATGTCCCAGGCCATGAGAAAGCTCGCCGCGGCGATCGCCCAGTCCAAGACGACCACCGTGTTCGTAAACCAGATCCGGGCCACGATCCAACCCGGGCCGTGGGGGCCGGGGACCACCACCACCGGCGGTCGGGCCCTCAAGTTCTACGCCTCGGTGCGCCTGAACATCTGGGGCGAGGGGAAGATCGCCGAAGGCGACGATCGGGTGGGGATGAAGGCCCACGTCCGGGTGGTGAAGAACAAGGTCGCCCCGCCGTTCCGGGAGGCCACGTTCGACGTGATCTACGGCCGGGGCATCGTGCGCGAGCGGGATCTCATCAACACCGGGATCGACCTGAACGTCGTGTCCCGCTCGGGCTCGTGGTACTCCTACGGCGACGTCCGCCTCGGCCAGGGGATGGCCCAGGCCGCCCAGTTCCTCACCGACAACCCGGAGATCGCCGACCAGATCGCCCGCGACATCCGGGAGAAGGCGAAGCTGCCCGAGCCCAGGGCCCTCGCGGATGAAGGATGACGCCTGGGCCTACCTCTTGCGCCTGCTGAGCCGCCGCCCCCGGACGACGGCCGAGCTGCACCGTCGGCTCGCCGCCAAAGGTTTCCCTCCCCAAACCGTCCGCACCGCGGTGACGCGGGCGGTGGAGGAGGGGCTGGTGGACGACCGGGCGTTCGCCCGGCTCTACGCCGAAGATCGGCTGCTGTCTCGTCCCTGTTCCCGGCGGCTCCTCCGGGAGGAGCTCAAGGGACACGGGCTAGACCTGGGGCTGGCCGAGGAAGCGGCCCGGACGGCCCTGGGCGAGCTAGGCGAGGAAGACCTGGCCCGCCGCGCCCTCGCCCAACGTCGGCCGTTGTGGCACGGGCTCTCCCCGGACGTGGCCGCGCGGCGGGCCCACGCGTTCCTCCTGCGCCGGGGGTTTCCCCCGGACCTCGCCCGGCGCCTCGCCGAGGAAGCGTTCGGGGTGAAGGGCGAATGGACGTCCGCGTAGGGCTGGGCATCGATTTCCACCGCTTCGCCCCCGGGCGGCGGCTCGTCTTGGGCGGGGTGGAGATCCCCCACGAGCTGGGCCTGGCCGGCCACTCCGACGCCGACGTCCTCCTACACGCGATCTGCGACGCACTCTTGGGGGCGGCGGCACTCGGGGACATCGGCCACCACTTCCCGCCCGGGGATCCCGAGTACAAGGACATCTCCTCCCTTGCGCTTCTGGCCCGGGTCCGAAAGCTCTTGGCCGCGGCGGGCTGCGCGCCGGTCCAGGTGGACGCGGTGGTGGTGGCGGAGCGGCCGCTCCTCGCCCCCCACGCCCCGGCGATGCGGGCCCGCATCGCCGAGGCGCTCGGAATAACCGTGCAGGGCGTATCCGTGAAGGCGACCACGCCCGAGGGGATGGGAGCCCTCGGCCGCGGCGAGGGCATCGGGACGTGGGCGGTGGCCCTCATCCGAAAAGCCGGAGGAGATCCTGGAACGTGATCATGAGGAGCAACGCGAACAGGATCACGAACCCGGTGGCGTGAACCCCGGTTTCCACCTGCGGGGACACCTTGCGCCGGGTGACCATCTCGTAGAGGGCGAACGCCATTCGCGCCCCGTCCAGCGCCGGGAACGGGATCAGGTTGAACAGGGCCAGGTTCAGGCCGATCAGGGCCACGAGGAGCAGCACCGCGAGCGGCCCAGCCCGCACGCCTTGGCTCAAGATCCCGGCGATGCCCACCGGCCCGGTGACCGCCTCCCCGGCCGGGATCGTCCGGGTGAGGAGGCCGCGGATCGCTGTCACGAACGCGCCCATCGCCCCGCCGATCTCGCGGAACGTGAGCACTACCCCTTCCCCGAACCCAGGCCGGTCGTAGACCGGGGGCAGGGCGCGGAAACTCGCCCCGGCCAGGAGCTCGTCCGGTGGAAGGCCGGGCAGGATCACCGTCAGGCGATCCCCAGCCCGGTCCACGTCGAGGGTCCGGCACCCATCCTGCCAGGCACCGTACAACTCACTCAGCGACCTCACCTGCCGCCCACATGCCCCATCTACGCGGTCCCCCGACCGCAGCCCGGCCTGGGCGAGCGGCGCGTCCGGGGCAAGGCTCACGAGCTCAGCCAAGAAGACCTGGGGCAGGAAGTACGCCCCCACCAAGTACTTCTCGTCCTCCTGGGAATAGGCCGGGACGATGCTCAGCTCGAGCTCCTCCCCCCCGCGGCGGACGCGGAACGCCACCGGGCTGGGTGCCACAGCCTGGATCGCCGGCCCCACCTCGGCCGTGGTCCAGACCGATCGGCCGTCCACCTTGAGCACGACGTCCCCCACTTTAAGCGCGCCCTCGGCCGGCCTTCCCGGCACCAACCCGGCCACCTGAACCCGGGGCAGGCCCAACGCCAGGATCGCCCCGAGCACCACCGCCACCGCCAGGACCACGTTCGCCGTGGGACCGCTTAGGGACACGAGGAACCGCACCCACGCCGGCCGGCCGTAGTAGGTGCGTTCGAACGGTACCCCCTCCGCCTCCCGGTCCTCCCCGCTCAGGCGCACGAACCCCCCCAGGGGCAGAATCCGGATGCTGTACCGGGTCTCCCCCCGCCGCCACGACCATAGGACGGGGCCAAACCCAAGGGCAAACTCCTCCACCGCCATCCCCAGGAGCTTGGCCGCCAGGAAATGACCGCCCTCGTGCACTCCGACAAGGAAAAGAAGTGCACCCAAAAAGACGAGAAAAGTGATCATGCCCGTTCCACCTCCACCCGCAGGACCTCGGCCGTCCCCAGGTCCAGTTTATACCCGTCGGCGAGCCGGACGCCCACCACCCACGCGATCCCCGCCTGGTCGCAGAGGAGGGGCCACCGCGCCCGCTCCCAGCGGGGGATGCGCGCCTCCATGAGGAGCTCGCTCACCTTCTTCGTCCCGGACATGCCGAGCGGGCGGAGGCGGTCCCCCCGCCTTGGGGTCCGCACGAGGAGGGGCGGGCGAACCTTTCCCGGGTCGAGGTAGGCGACGAAGGGATGAGGAGGGACAAGACTTCGGGGCCGGGGGGTTCGGGAGATCCGAAACCGCCATCCCAGGTTGGGGATCGCCGCCTCCCCCTCCAGGGGCAGCTCCCGCGGCATTCCCCCGGGTGGGATCTCCTCGGGCCGCACGAACGCGAGCTTGCCTCCGCCGATACGGGCACGGAGGCCTCCCGGCAGGTGGAGCTCAGCGCTCCCCCCCCGGCCCAAAGCCTCGCGGATTGCGTCCACATGCCGCCGAAGGAGGGTACTTCCCGCCCGACAGGCCGCAGCCCGGACCGCGAGGCCCTGGACCCCGGCCGGGAGCCTGAGCAGCTCCTCCAGGTTCAAGGCGGATCCGTCCTGCACTTCCGTGAGCGCACGATCGGCCGCCCAGGCCAGGACCTCCTCGGCCTCCGCCCAAAGCTCGGCCGCCCGGCTCAACGCTCCCTCGGCCCGGGGGTTGAACCGGGCGAGAAACGGGAGGAGCTCAAGGCGGATGGCGTTGCGCAGAAGCCGGGTGTCCAGGTTCGTGGGGTCGTCGTGGAACGGGATCCCGTGCTCCCGGCAGAAGGCCCGGGTTTCCTCCCGGGAGCAGAGGAGGAGGGGTCGGATGTACGGAGGGGCGGAGGGCAGGAACCCGCGCAGTCCGCCCGGCCCGGCCCCACGCAGGAGGTGCAGGAGCACCGTCTCCGCAAGGTCGGTGCGGGTGTGGCCGAGGGCGATCTTCCCCGCCCCCACCCTCCGCGCCACCTCCTCCAAGAACTCCCGGCGGGCCCGCCGCGCCGCCTCCTCCAGGTTCCTCTTCTCCCGTTTCGCCACGGACGGGACGTCCCTTTTCTCGCAGATCAAGGGAAGGCCCAGGTCCTCGGCAGCCCAGCGCACCACCTTCAGGTCCTCGCTGGTGTCGGCCCTGATCCCATGGTCGAGGTGGGCGATGGTGAGGGCAAGCCCCCAGTCACGGCGCAGCCAGTCAAGCGCGTACAGGAGGGCCATGGAGTCCGCCCCCCCCGACACGGCCACCACCACGTGATCCCCCGGAGCGAGGAGGCGCTTCTGGGCGATGGCCGCACGGACCTTTTGTCTCAACATCGCCCTTCATTTTCCCCGCCCTGGTTTGCCCCTGCTACCACGCGCGGGTAGAGTACAGCCGTGGAGCTAGGCGCCTTCCTGTGGGCCTTGGGCGACCTCCCCGCGGCGATGGCCGGGACCGGAGAGCTCTCCCTGGGTCCTCAGCCGTGGGCCCTGATCCCGCTCGGTCCGCTGCAGGTGTTCCTCGGGGCCACTGACCCACCCCTCGCGCTGCGGGTGCAAGTCCTCGATGGGCCGTGGTTCGCCTGGCTCGATCTTCCCCCACCGCGGTTTGTCCTGGGCCGGGCCCCTGGGCACGCCCTGGTGGCGGTGGCCCGCGACCCGACCGGGGTCAACCTGGCGTGGGAGATCACGGCCTCCTCCAGCCTCTCCCTGTTCGGGAGCCTGGGGTTCGAGCTCGCCTGCGGCGTCCGCGTGCGGTGGCGGGGCATGTGGGGAGCTGCGCTGGTACGGGGAGGTGGCCTCACCCTATGGGCCGGGCATTCCTTCTGATAGCGATCCTGTCTCTCCCCGCCTTGGGGTGGGAGCTCACGGTGGCGGTCACCACCGACCTTCACGCCAGCCTTCCTCGGCTTGACGCGCTCGCCCCCATCCTCGCGAGAGCCGACCTCGTGGTCGACGCCGGCGATGCCTGGGAGGACCTCTCGCGCCTCACCGGGAAATCCGAAGCCCTTGCCATGGCCCAGCGCATGGGGGAGCTCGGCTACGACGCCATGGTGCTCGGAAACCACGAGATGTACCTGGGCCCGGCCCTACGGGAGGTGACCCTCGCCCCGTTCCCGGTGGTGGTGACGAACCTTTCCGGGGCGCTCCCCGTGCGGCGGTGGGCCCTCCTCGAGCGAAACGGCCTCCGGATCCTGGTCCTTGGGCTCCTGTGGGAGGAGTACCCGTGGTCCCTGTGGCCGGGGGTGCAGATCCTCGACCCGGCCGCGAGCGTGCGGGCGGCGCTCGATGAGGCGCCGGCCCACGACCTCTTCATCCTCCTCGGGCACATGGAGCTTGCCGAGGCGAAACGGGTGGCGGCCGCCGCCCCCGAGTGCGACCTGTTCGTGCTCGGGCATGACCACCTGTTCCTGACCGAGCCGATCTGGGTAGGCCGGGTGCCCATCGTCCAGGCCGGGCACCGCGGACAAGCGGTGGGCGTGGTCCGCCTGAGCGATGCCGGTTGCGGGGCCTACGAACTGATCCGGCCTACCTCCCCGGACCCGCTGCCCGCGTTTTGGGTGCCCGCGGCCCTGATCCTGGTAGCCCTCTTCTTCTGGCCTAGAAGTTGACGGCGAACCCGCCCGGCTGGAGGTTCAGGCTGAGGCCCTCGAGCTCGAGCGCCGTCTGGTAGGCATCCATCGCCGAGTACAGGGCCCACAGGGTATGCGCCGTCCCCACCACCGGGAACACCGGATACGGCAGGAGGTACGCAAGGCAGGACGTGCCGAGGATGAGACCCACGTCCACCACGAAATGGGTGAGCGCCTTGTCGTACTCCCCGTTCAGGTACTGACCTAGCCCCGGGATCACGAACGACGCCGCCCCCCGCACCAAGGGCGTGATGTTCGGCTCCTGCCGCGCCCATCCCCCCACACCCATCACCAACAGCCCGACCAGCAGCACCAGCGCGACCCGCATCCTATCCTCCTTCGACCCGGGCCAACACCTCGTCCGGGATGTCGAAGTTCGCCACCACCTCTTGCACGTCCTCCTGCTCATCGAGCGCGTCAAGGAGCTTGAGCAGCCGCTCCGCGTCCCGCCCTTCCACCCGCACCGTGGCCTTGGGCACCAGGGCGATCTCGGCCCGGGCCACCTCCCCCCCGGCCGCGCGGAGAGCATCCCGCACCTTGGCCACCCGGGTCGGCTGGGTATAGAACGTGAGAGAACCGTCCTCCTCGGCGAAATCGTCGGCCCCCGCCTCCGCCGCCGTGAGCACCAGGGCCTCCTTGTCCAACCCCGCCGGGAGCTCCCGCACCTGGATCACCCCGCGCCGCTCGAACTGCCAGGCCACGCACCCTTCCCCCCCCAGCGACCCACCGTGGGCCTCGAAGATGTGGCGCACCGCGGCCGCGGTGCGGTTGCGGTTGTCGGTGAGCGCCCGCAGGAGGATCGCCACCCCGCCGGGCCCATAGCCCTCGTAGATCACCTCATGGTACTGGGCGCCCTCCTGGCCGCCGGCGGCGCGCTTGATGGCCCGCTCGATGTTCTCGTTGGGCATGTTCGCGTTTCGCGCCCGCTCGATGGCCGTGGCCAAGGCGCTGTTGGTCTCCGGATTGGGATCTTGCCGGGCACAGACGATGATCTCCCGCGTCAGGCGGGAAAACAGGCTGGACTTCCGTTTGTCTTGGCGTTCCTTGCGGTACTTGATGTTGGCCCACTTGGAATGACCGGCCATTGTGACCCCCTTAAACGAAATGATAATCCGGGAAAGGATCTTGGGCAACCCGCCGCTTGCAAGGGCGGTGGGGGCGGAGCACACTTCTTGGCCATGAGGATGGAGCCGCGGGCGGTGCTACGCGCGGCGGCGCTCCTCAAGGAGGCGCGCCGGGGGTGGGCCCTCACCGGAGCCGGGGCAAGCACCCCCTCGGGTATCCCCGACTTCCGCGGCCCGCGTGGGCTCTGGCAGACCCACAACCCGGAGGAGGTGTCCTCCCTGGCCGGGTTCCACCGGAACCCCCAGGGGTTCTACGCGTTTTGGCTGTGGCGGTTCCAGCACATGGCCCGGGCGCAGCCCAACCCGGTTCATCATTTGCTCGCCCGGCTCGAGGCCCGCGGCCACCTCGCCGGGGTCATCACCCAGAACATCGACGGCCTACACCAACGGGCCGGATCCCGCCGGGTGCTCGAGGTCCATGGGCATACCCGCTCCGGGACCTGCCTCGCCTGTGGCCGTTCCTACCCGGCGGCGTGGATCGAGGTCGAGGCAGAGCGGGCCGGGCTCGCCCGCTGCGCTTGCGGTGGCCTGGTTAAGCCGGATGTGGTGCTGTTCGACGAGGCGCTCCCCCCGGACTTCGCCCTCGCCCAGCGGGAGGTGGCCCAGGCCGACGTCCTGTTCGTCCTGGGCACCTCCCTCACCGTGTGGCCGGCCGCCGGGCTGGTGCCGCTGGCGGCGGCGTCCGGGGCGCGGGTGATCATCGCGGGCGGGGAGCCGACCCCGTTCGACGGCCGGGCGGAGGTGGTCCTGCGCGGGGATCTGGTGGAGATGGCGAGGCTTCTAGAACGGGCGTTGGAGGTGGAGGGTGCTCGAGGGTGAGCTGGGCGAGCGGCTGCGGACGCGCGGGCTGACCCTGGCCGTGGCGGAGTCGTGCACCGGGGGGCTCCTGGCGATGCGGATCACCGAGGTCCCTGGCTCTTCCGCCTACTTCCGCGGCGGGGTGGTGGCGTACGCCAACGACGTGAAGGAGCACGTCCTCGGGGTCCCGTCCGACGTGCTCCGCCGGTTCGGCGCGGTGTCCCCGGAGTGCGCCCGGGCCATGGCGGAAGGGGCCCGCCGCCTCCTCGGAGCGGACCTGGCCTTGGCCACCACCGGGATCGCCGGGCCCGGCGGGGGGACCCCGGACAAGCCGGTCGGCCTGGTGTACGTGGCCCTGGCCACCGAACGCGACGTGATGGTGCGAAAGCTGCGCCTGGTCGGCTCCCGCCAGGGCAACCGGTGGTCGGCGAGCGAGTCGGCGCTGGCCCTGCTGGCCGAACACCTCGGCATGGAAAGCTGAAGTCGATGGCGGACCTGGTGGTGGTGTCGTGGGACGGCGCGCCGCCGGACGCGGTGCGGCGGTGGGCCGATGCGGGGAAGCTGCCGAACCTGGCGGAGCTCGCCCGGGGTGGGGCCTGGGGGACCACGGTGAGCACGGTGCCTCCGGTCACAGCCCCGGCGTGGGCCAGCTTCCACACCGGCGTGGGCCCGGGGAAGCACGGGGTGTTCGAGTGGGCGGTGCGGCGGCCGGGGAGCTACATCCCCGCCCTGGCCGATGGCCGTTCCCTGGCCCTGCCCACGGTGTGGGAGATCCTGTCCAACCACGTGCCGGTGGGGGTGCTGGGCTACCCCCTCACCCACCCCGCCCGGCCGGTGCGGGGGTTCTGGATCCCAGGGTTCCTGGCCCCACCGGACGCGGATGGCCATCCCCCGGGGATCATGGCCACCGTCCGCGAGAGCGCGCCCGGCTTCCTCGCCACCCCGCCTGAGTGGTCCCACGGGACCGACCCCACGGCCTGGGCGACGGAGCTCGCGGACCTGGCCGAACACCAGGCCCGGGCCGCGGTGGCCCTCGCCGACCGGTTTCGGCCGGCCGTCCTCGCCGTCCACTTCCAGATCACCGATACCGTCCAGCACTACCTGGGAGAACGAGAGGAGGTGCTCGCGGTGTTCCAGGCCGCGGACCGAGCCCTGGGGATGCTGATCGACGCCCTGGCCCCGCGGCGGACGATCCTCCTCTCCGACCACGGGATGGGCCCGGTGGACGGGGAGTTCCACATCAACACGTGGCTGCTCGCGGAGGGGTTCCTGCGCCTGCGCCGCCGGCCCGCGAGCGCCCTGCGCGGCTTCCTGTTCCGCCGCGGGGTTACCCCGATGAACCTGGCCGGGCTCGGCCAGCGCCTGTACCCGCTGGCCCGCCGGCTCGGGTTCCTACACAGTGGGCTGGAGCTGTGGGGCGACGGGGCGCTGGCCCGGGGAGTGCGGCGGGCCTTCCTCGGCCTGGAGGACGTGGACTGGAGCAAAACGGTGGCCTATTCCCACGCGGAGATCGGGAGCATCTACCTCAACCGGGTGGGGCGGGAGCCCCGCGGGACGGTGGCCGCGGCCGATGCCCCCCGGGTGCGACAGGACCTGGCCCAAGCCCTCGCCGAGGTCCGGCTTCCCAATGGGGAGCCGCTCCTCGGGGACCTGTACTTCGGGGAGGAGTTGTATCGGGGGGACAAGGCGTGGCTCGGGCCGGACATCCTGTTCCTGCCCCGGGGGCTGCGCTGGCTGGGCAAGGGGATCATCGGGTTCCTCCAGCACACGGTGTTTTCCCCGTCCCCGATGGCTGCCGGCCACCGCATGGAGGGGGTGCTCGTGGTGTCCGGAGGGGACGTGCCCCCCGCGCAGGCTCCCCGGGCGCGCCTGTGGGACTTGGCCCCCACCATCCTCGCCCTGTGCGACGTGCCCATCCCGTCGTGGATGGAGGGCCAGCCGCTGATGGAAGCGTTCGGGGATATGGCCTCCCCGCCTGCCTACGTGGCGGAACCGATGCCGGGGCGGGACAGCGCGGGAGAGGACACGATCCGGCGGTTACGGGGGCTGGGCTATCTCTAGGCGACGCGTCCCACCGTGGCTGATCCTGACGGTCCTGGTGCTGACCGGGGTCGCCCTGTTCGGGGCGCTCATCTACCTGAGCGGCCCGGGTCTGGTGCTGGCCGAGCTGGCCGCCGTCGGCGTCCTCGGGTTCCTGGCCGTGGTCGGCAACGTGGTGTGCTTCCTGCTCGCCTGGTCCATCAGCTGGTACATCCTCCTCCGTGGGGCGGGGATCGCCGTCCCTTGGTGGCGGACCCTCTCCCCCATGTTGGCCGGGTTCGCCGTGAGCTACATCACCCCGTCCATGTGCCTGGGTGGGGAACCGGTGCGGGCGTACTGGGTGGCGAAGGAGGCCCAGGTGACGATGGCCCGGGTGATGGCCACCGCGGCGGTGGAGCGCCTGCTCGCAGGGATTTCCCTCCTCGCGTTCGCCTCCATCGGCGGGTTCTTCGCCATCGTCTCCCCGCGGATCTCGCTCGCGGACAAGCAAGCTGTGGGCCTGGGGTTGGGCACCGTGGCCGTATTCCTCCTCCTCGGGGTGGTCTCGTTCGCCCGCAACTACCGATGGCTGTCGCGCATCCTGCGGGTCATAGCCCGCCTGTTCCCCAGGCGCCGCGGGCTCCTGGGGGCCGCGGACATGGTGGCGGAAACCGAAACCACGATGCACCTCGCGTTCACCCGCAAGCTCGGGTACACCAGCCTCGCGCTCCTGTTCCAGCTCCTCACCGTGTTCTTGAACTACCTCCGGCCCCAGATCTTCTTCTACTTCACCCAGAAGGCGCTGTTCACCTTCCCTCAGCTCTCGCTCTTCTTCACCCTAAACATGTTCCTGAACGCGTTTCTCTGGCTGACACCCGGGGGGTTCGGCCTCACCGATGGCGGGCGGCTCGGGATCTTCACCCTACTCGGAATCCCTCCGAGCAGCGCGGTGGCGTTCAACGTGGTGTACCGGTTTGTGGAGGTGGTCTTGGTCGGGGTGGGGGTCCACCTTCTCCTCCAGCGTGGCCTGTTCCGCCTGAGCCGGGGGCGGGTGGAGGTTCAGGTGGACCGGGAGGCAACCGGGCGCTACGATCCCCCGTCGGGAGGCGATGGCCGTGATTAGAAGACACACGTGGATCTTGGTGTACTTGGCCGTTGGGGTGCTGGGCTTTGCCCAGGCCACGCTGACCGACTTCCCCGTGGGCGTGACGGCCATGGAGTGGGCCCTGCGCGGGGGCAGCCCCAGCCTCGTTCAAGAGCTGTCCCTGACGGTGGAGGCGAAGGCCGACGGCCGGTTCAAGGTGGTGCTCGGCATGGCCTCGGAGGGGACGGCGGCCGACCTCGAGGCGCTCGGGTTTCTGGGCTCGTCCGTGTTCGTGCAGGCGGCAGGGGCCAACGTGGACCTGAGCGCGCTCCTGACCCTGATCCGCCGGCGGGAAGCCCTGAAGGTGGGAGAGGACTACGCCCTGCCGGGCGGCGTGGTGTTCCGGGCGCGGGCACGGGCGGACGTGGCCGGGGTGGGGTGCCTGATCGGGGAGTACCGGACCGCCAACCGGCCGGACACGGTGGTGGAGGTCGGCCTCGCCCTGACCGACCCGGTGTACTTCGTCCCCCTCCTCCGGGTGACCGAGGGCGGGACGGTAACCTTCGAGATGGTCCTGACCGCGTACCGGCGTCCATGAGCTCTTCCCTCATCCGCCTGGAGCGGGTCACCAAGGTCTACCGCCTGGGAGAGGTCGACGTGCCCGCCCTGCGTGGGGTGGACCTGACCGTGGAAAAGGGGGATTTCCTCGCCCTGATGGGGCCGTCCGGCTCGGGCAAGTCCACCCTCCTTCACCTGATGGGGCTCCTCGATCGGCCGACCGCGGGAAGAATCGTATGGGACGGCAAGGACGTGACCGCTCTTAAGCCCAACCGCTTGGCCGAGCTGCGCGGCCGGCACATCGGGTTCGTCTTCCAGACGTTCAACCTGGTCGCCACCCTCACCGCGGTGGAGAACGTGGAGCTCCCCCTCCTGTTCCTCGGGGTGTCGCCGCGGCGGCGTCGAGAACGGGCGGTGGAGCTCCTCACCCGAGTGGGGCTGGACGATCGCCTCGGCCATCGTCCGGGCCAGCTTTCCGGGGGGCAGCAGCAACGGGTGGCGATCGCCCGGGCGCTGGCCGCGGACCCGGAGCTCATCCTGGCCGATGAGCCTACCGGCAACCTGGACTCGGCCACCGGCCAGGAGATCCTCGGGTTGCTGTCCGAGCTCCACCGGCAGGGGAAGACGGTGGTGGTGGTGACCCATGACCCCGAGGCCGCGGCCGCCGCCGACCGCACGTTTAGGGTGCGGGACGGCCTGATCCGGGAGGGGGGAGCATGACCTGGGACCTGTTTCGCCTCGCGGTACGGAACATCCTGCACCGCCGGCTGCGGTCGTGGCTGACCGTGATCGGCATCCTCATCGGGACGGCGGCGGTGGTGGCGTTGATCGCCATCGGCCAGGGGCTCCAGCGCACGATCACGAGCCAGGTGGGGCAGATCGTGGGGTTCAACACCGTACTCGTGATGCCACAGGGGGCGGGTTTCAACCAGCGCATCCGGGTTGACCCCGAGGCGCTGCGGGCCATCCCCGGGGTGCGGGCGGCGGTGGCGGTGCGCACGGAGACCGGGTACGTGGAGGGACCGGGCGGGAAGGGGTTCCTATCGGTGGTGGGCTACGAGCCGGCCATGGACGAACTGACCGCTGAGCTGGACCTGACCCTGGCCGCGGGAGGGAAGCTGACCGCCCCCGGGCAGGTGGTGCTGGGGGCCCGCACCTCCCAGGCCCTGGGGGCCCAGGTCGGGCAGACGGTGGCCATCGAGGACCGCCCGTTCCAGGTGGTGGGGATACTCGCACGGCAAGGGGACCAGCGAGGTGGGGGGGGCACCGCGGTAGGCGTGCCCATCAACGATGCCCTGTTCGTGTTCTACGAGGACCTGCGGACCCTGTTCCCAGGGCCGGACCTCGTGCAGTACGCGATCGTCAAGGTACAGGACGACGCGGCCATCGCCGCGGTGAAGACGACGGTGCGGGAGAGCCTCCGCGCCCTCGGGGAGAAGAACGCCCAGATCGTCGACTTCGAGGACCTCACCCAGCGCATCCGGACCGTGCTCGGCGGGGTTCAGGCGTTCCTGGCCGGGATCGCCGGGATCTCGATCCTGGTGGGGGGGATTGGGGTGATGAACACGATGTACACCGCGGTCCTGGAGCGGACGCGGGAGATCGGGGTTATGAAGGCGGTGGGGGCCAAGGGACGCCACGTGCTGCTTCTCTTCCTGTTCGAGTCCGGGCTCATGGGCCTGGGCGGGGGGACGTTGGGGCTGATCGCCGGCCTGGGGGTGGCGTGGACGGCCACGGCGGTGGTGGGGCGCCTGTTCGATGCCCCGGACACGTTCACCCCAGCGATAGGGGCAGGCCTCGTGTTCGGGGCGCTCCTGTTCTCGTTCGCAGTGGGGGCGATCTCCGGGACCCTCCCCGCCCGCCGGGCGGCCCGCCTTCCCCCGGTGGAGGCCCTGCGCTACGAGTGAGGCCGTGAGGACGGGTAGCCGACGGCCCCTCCGAGCACGCCCAACCCCACCCCGGCGAGCAGGCCGAGCCAGGTGGCCATCGCCTCGCCCTTGAGGAAGCCAGGCGCCACCTCCTGTACCGCCGGTATCCCCTGACCCCAACTCCACAAGGCCCAATATGCGGCGAGGTAGATCACGGCCCCCCCGAGGCCCACCAGCCCTCCCAGGGCCAGGAACGGAACCCGTAGGCTGGCTTCGCTGACCCCGGCGTTCCTGAGCAGGGCGAGCTCGTCCTGCCAGGTGTGACCGGTCCGGGCCGAGGTCCGGTACCCCAACCATAGGCACCCCACGAGCGCGCTCACCAGCCCGGCCAGGGCCAGGATGCGGGAGATCGGGGGGAGCCGCGGCGGCGGGTTCACCGTACGCTGGAAGAACTCCACCCCGGTCACGCCTTTGAGCGAGCTCAACCGGCCCTGGACGGAGGCCCGGGCGTCGCCCGAGCTCAAGTGCACGAGGAGCGTGCGCTGGGCGACCGGCACCGGGTCGGCCTCGCCCGGGAAACGGAACACCACCTGCTCCACCTCGGGCCAAGCCCAGACCTCGCTCCCCAACTGAGCGATCTCCGCCTCGGACAGGTCCGTGGCCAGCCTCGCGAGGAGGAACGCCTGCGTATACGGCTCGCGCGGGTTCTGGCTGTCCGGCAGCACGAACAGGGCGGTGGCGGTGGCGAGCACGGCTGCGGTCGCCAGCGCCCACCCGATCAGGGAGCCCCCGTGGCGGAGGCTGGACTTCAGGTACTCTGCGGTGAGGAACCACCGCCCTCGGTTCATGTCGTCACCCCCGGTCGCAACGCCACGAGGTAACAGGGAGAATCGGCCTGGCCCTTGGGCAAGAACCCGTGGCGCCGGGGCAGGCCGGCCTCCCGGGTGGTGGCGAGGATGGCCACCCCGGCGTGGTGGATCCCCCCCAGCACGTCCATCAGCTGGTCCTGGAGGAGAGCGGGCAGATCTCGAAACGGGTCATCACAGAGGAGCACGATGGGGTCCGGGCACAGGCCAAGGGCAAGGGCGAGCTGCCGGCGCTCGATCTCGTCCAGGTCCGCGGCCAGCACGTCCTCGCGACCCTGGAGCCGGGCCAGCTCGAGGGCCCGCTCCGCATGCTCCTGAAGCTCCTCGCCGCCGTAGCCCAGGGCGCGGAGCTTGAACAGGAGGTTCCCGGCCACCGTGCGCCCGCCCAGGATGGCCGGGGCCTCCGGGACATACCCCACCCGCCGCCGGAGGTCCCGCGCCTTCCGCGGGGACAGCCGGGCCATGTTCCGCCCGAGGAGGAGGATCTGGCCCCCGTTGGGCTCAGCCTCCCTTAGGATCAGCTTGAGGAGCAGGGTCTTGCCCGAGGACGGCGGCCCGACCACGAACACGAACCCATCCCGGGGAACGCCGAAGGACAGGTTATCCAACACCAGAACCCCATCCTCGGTGGCAAAGCGAAGTTCCGATACCTGGATGGCTATCCGCATCGGCCGACGAAAAACCGCTCCTTTCCCGCGAGGTCCCGTTTCACGGCCATTTCTACCAGACCCGGGCACCGGCGGGCAAACTGGAGGACCGCTGTCCCTTGGCCGTGGCCGATCTCCACGAGCACCGCCCCGCCGGGCCAGAGGTGATCCCCCACCTGGGAAAGCAGGGCCCGCACGGCGGAGAGGCCATCCGGCCCCCCATCCACCGCCCGCCGCGCCTCGAACCGGCGCACCTCCGGGTCGAGGCGGGGGATGTCCCCGGTCGGGACGTACGGCGGATTGGACACCACGAGGTGAGACCGCTCCGAAACACGGGAGAACCAATCCGAGCGGCGCACCTCGATCCGCCGGTCCAGGCCCAGCCGGCGCACGTTCCCCCGGGCACAGGCCACCGCCCGCCCGTCCACGTCCACCGCCACCACCCGGGCGTCGGGGCGGGCCCGGGCCAAGGCGATGGCGAGGACGCCGGTCCCGGTCCCCAGGTCCAAGGCCGCCGGGGGAAACGGGAACCCCTGGAGGATGCGAATGGCCCGTTCGGCCAGCTCCTCCGTCTCTGGCCGGGGGATGAACACGCCCGGGCGGACGGCGACCTCGAAGTCCAGGAACCCGGTCCCCCCCTCGAGGAGGGGGAGGGGGACGCGACGGGCCCGGGCCGCGAGCAACCGGAGGTACCGGCGGTGAGCGAGCACAGGGACCGGATCGTCCGGACCAAGCAGGAGGTAAGGGGCGCCGATGGCCAGGGCCAGGAGGCGCCGGGCCTCCCGGGCCGGTGCCGGGATCCCGGCCGCGGCCAAGGTTTGATACCCGGCCGCCACCGCCCCCCGCACCCTCGTCGTCCCGCCGGCCTTGGTGGTGGTCACCCTACGCCTCCGCGTACAATGGTCACGATTCGCAGGGATTGTAACGGAAGAAGGGGGCAATGTGGTGCACATCACATTGAAGGCGATGGTCATCCTCGCCCTGGGGTTGGCCGTCGGGGGATGCGCGTTCTTCGGCAGCCAGGAGACCCCGGTGGACTTCTGGCAGCCGGTCCTCTCCCCAAACGGAGAGTTCCTAGCGTACGTGGCCAAGGGAGCGAAGAGCTACAACCTGTTCCTCCTCAATCTCAGCACCGGCCAGGAGCGGGCGGTGGTGGAGACCGACCAGGATGTGGTCTGCCCAAGCTGGTCGCCGGACGGGACGAAGCTCGCGTACATGACGGTCCAGGAGAAGGACAACTGGGACATCTTCACCGTGGACGTCGCGACCGGGCGGGTGTTCCGGGTGACGGCGGACCCGGCGGCGGACGTCAATCCGTCCTGGACCACGACCGGGGTGATCGTGTTCAACTCCAACCGCGGGGGCAATTGGGGGGCGTACGCGGTGAACCCGGACGGGACCGGGCTCCGAAAGCTCTCGTTCGACCGGCCCCAGGACAAGGGCTGACCCGACGCGGATGCACGCCTCGGGGGTGATCCTCGCCGCCGGTCGGGGGGAACGGTTCGGCGGAGGGAGGAACAAGGTGTGGGCTGAGCTCGCCGGCCGGCCGCTGTTGCACTATCCGCTTCGGGCGTTCGCCCGGTCCGGGGCCGTGAACGAGGTGATCGTGGTCGCCCGACCCGGGGAGGAACGGGACGTGGACAGGATCGCCGGCGCGGTGCCGCTTCCGGTGCGGGTGGTCCCCGGCGGGGAACGCCGCCAGGACTCGGCCCGGGCCGGGGTAGAAGCGGCGCGTGGGGAGTACGTGCTCGTCCACGACGGGGCCCGGCCGCTGGTGTCCCCGGAGCTCATCCGGCGCGTGCTCGCTGCGGCCGAGGCCCATGGGGCGGCCGTGCCCGTGCTCCCTGTCGTGGACACCGTGCGCTACGCGCGGGGCGGGTACCTCGCCCTCGAACCGGTAACCCGGGACGGGCTCGTCCACATCCAGACCCCCCAGGGGGGCCGCCGCGAGCTCCTGCTCGTCGCGTACACGGAAGCGACGCTGCGGGGCCTGGACCTCCCCGACGACGCAGCGGCGCTCCTGGCGCTGGGCCAACCCGTGGCCGCGGTGCCCGGCGACCCCGAAAACCTCAAGGTGACGCGCCCCGGGGACCTCGCCCTCGCCGCGCGCCTCCTCGGGGAGTCCGACTAGGTAGCGGGCCAATCGTCACACAGGCTGCTAGTCCTCGGCCCAGGCGGGCATGGCCCGCATGTAGTGAGCGGCCCGGTCCATCGCCTGGTTGTCGGTGATCCCCGGCTGCCAGCCCTTGAGCCACTCGGCGATGCCCTTCTGGACCTCAGCCCGAGGTTTGAGCTTCCCCGCGGCGTCGGTGCAGTACGTGCAGTACCGATCCGCCGGGCCCTTGAAACCAGGCGCCGAGAGGGACGCCCCGCACGAGGCACAGTAGACCCCCGGCGAGGGGGCGGTCAGCCGAGCCGGCGCCTGAGCTCGGCCAGGAGGGCCAGGGCCTCGAGCGGGGTGAGGCGTTCCGGATCCAGGCGTCGGAGGTCGGCCAGCACCGGGTGGTCGTCCCCGCCGAACAGGGGGAGCTGTTCCCCCTGCCCACCCCGGGGCGTGGGGGCAGCCCGCTCGAGCTCGGCCAGGACTCGCCCAGCCTCGCCCAGGATCACCTCGGGCAGCCCGGCCAACTTGGCCACGTGTACCCCATAGCTGCGCTCGGCGACTCCGGGCAGCACCCGGTACAAGAACACCACCTCGCCCCTCCACTCCCGCACCGCGGCGTGGAGGTTCATCGCCCCCGGCACCTCCTCCGCGAGGCGGGACAGCTCTCGATAATGCGTGGCGAACAGGGTCTTACACCGCACCCGTTCCGCAAGGTACCGAGCGATGGCCCACGCCAGGGCCATCCCGTCGTGGGTGCTCGTTCCCCGGCCGAGCTCATCCAGGATCACCAGCGACCGCTCGGTGGCCCCGGAGAGGATCTCCGCCGCTTCTCGCATCTCGGCCATGAACGTGGACAGGCCCTCGGTCAGGGCATCGGACGCCCCAACCCGGGTGTAGATGCGGTCGAACACGGGGAGCTCGGCTTCTCGGGCCGGGACGAACGACCCCATCTGGGCCAAAAGCGCGATCAGGGCCACCTGCCGCAAGAACACCGACTTCCCGGCCATGTTCGGCCCGGTGACCACCGCCAACCGCACCCCCTCCCCCATGTCGAGGTCGTTGGACACGAACTGGACCACCTCCTCGACCATGGGGTGGCGGCCCTCGCGGATGCGCATCGCCGCCCGATCGGTGAACCGAGGTCGGCTGTAGCCCCGGCGGTGGGCGACCTCGGCCAGCGACCGCAGGACGTCCAGCTCGGCCAGCGCTTCCCCAACCCGGGCCAGAGCCGGGATCTCCGCCCGGACCCGGTCGCCGAGGACGCGAAACAGGTCCTCCTCAGCCGCCCGCGCCTCCTCCTCGACCGCCGTCAGCCGGTCGGCCAGGGCGGCAAGCTCCCCGGATGTGAACCGCTCCCCGTTGGCACACGACTGGCGGCGGCGCCAATCCGCCGGCACCTTCCCGAGATGGGCTCGGGTGACCTCGAAGTAGTAGCCGAACATCCGGTTGTACCCGACCTTGAGGCTCCCGATCCCGGTGCGGCGGCGTTCCTTCCCCTCCAGGGCGGTGATCTCCTCCCGCAGCCGGCGGGCCTCGGCGCGGAGCCCATCAAGCCGGGCGTTGTACCCCTCTCGGATGACCCAACCCTGGTCCAGGGACGGGGGTGGGGCGTCCACCAGCGCCCGGCGGATCTCGTCGGCCAGCGCGGCTGGGGCCGCGTCCAGCGCTCCGGCGATGGCCGCCAGCCGCCCCGGAAGAGGATCGGCCACGCCGCGGAGCGTGGATGCCAGGCCCTGGGCGGCGTCCAGCGTCCGCCCGAGGACGGCGAGGTCGACGGGGGTGGGCGCTCCCACGCTGACCCGCCCGAGGAGGCGGGGGAGATCGCCCGCCCGGGCCAAGGCCCGGCCCAACTCCTCCCATGCCCCGGATCGGACCAGGGCGTCCACCGCGTCCAGCCGGGCCGCGATCGCCGGGAGGTCCCGGAGAGGGGCGAGGATCCATCGGCGCAGCAGCCGTCTCCCCATGGGCGTCTTCGTCCGGTCAAGGACGGAGAGCAGGGTCAGGCGGCCCTCCGGCCGCAGGGGGGCGATGAGCTCCAGGGACCGTTGGGTGAAGGCGTCCAGGGCCATGGCCTCGTCGGCCGGGCGCAGGGCCGGGGCCCGCAGGTGGGCGAGCTCGCCCACGGTGTACGCGAGGTAGGCGACCAGCGCCCCCGCGGCCCGGGCGGCGAGCGGCGCCTCCGCAAGGGCCCTCGGGAACCGTTGCTGCAGCAGGTCCAGGGAGAAGTCGCCGGCGGGGCGGGGGGTGCGCGCCCCGGGGAGGTCGGCCGGAGGGGACCAGCCCTCGGGGAAGATCCATTCCCGGACGGGCAGGCGGGCCGCGAGCTGGGGAAGGTCCGCGAACCCGAGTTCCTCCGCCCAGAACTCCCCCGATGCTGCCTCCGCCCACGCCGCCCCGACCCGATCCCCCTCCGGCCAGACCGCGGCGAGGAGCGTGTCTTGGTCAGCATCCAGCACCCCCTCCTCGATCGCCGTGCCCGGGGTGAGGACCCGCACCACCTCCCGGCGGAGGAGGGCCTTGCCCTTACCCGGCCGCTCGAGCTGCGGGCACAGGGCCACCTTGTACCCGCGGCGAAGGAGGCGCGCCACGTAGAGAGCCGCCTTGCGCACCGGGACCCCGGCCATGGGGGCGCCGTCCCGGGCGGTCAACGTGATCTCCAGCTCCCGCGCCACCACCTCCGCATCCTCGAAGAACGTCTCGTAGAAGTCGCCGAGCTGGAAGAACAGGATCGCCCCCGGGTAGCGGGCCTTCATGGCGTGGTACTGCCGCATCATCGGGGTCAGTTCCATGCCCGTCGAGTATACCCCTGCCGCGTTAGGACCCGGTCGCGGCTGCGCTCTGGTCCAGGACGACGGCGAGCGGCGTGCCGGCCACGTCCCAGGTGCGTTGCTCGCCGTAGGTCCGGTGGGGACGGTACCGCCGCCGCGCGGCGGCGAGGTCCGCGCCCTGGACGGTGATCCGCCCCAGGTCCACCTCTCCAAGCCCGAGCCGGGCGGCATGGACGAGGTACCCGATCTCCCCAGGAGCAAAGCCCATCAGGTCAGCCGCCACCGCGTCCACCGCCACCGGGTCCGTCCCCGCGAAGGCGACCCGATGGTCCACCGGCTCCCCGTCCACCGGCCCATCCCCCTCCATCCCCACGAACCCGTCGATCACCGCGAGGTGTGGGCGGAGGGCCCGGCCGAGCAGGGCCAGGTTCACGTTGATCGCCCGGTACCCGCGGTGGATCTTGGCCTTGTCCGGCTTCTGGATGCAACCCACCACCATGTTCTTGAAGGAGGCGGTGACGATCACCGTGTCGTGGGTCTTGGGGAGGGCCACCGACACCCGCACCGAGTCGAGGGCGGTCTTGGCCACCCGCACCGGGTGCGCCTGCCCGCGCTCGTCGTAGATGGGAAGAGCGACAGAGCGGTCACGGTTCAAGTCCAGAAGCTCGACCCCGTAGCGCCGGGTGAGCGCGGTGTACCCGAAGCCTTTGAACGCGCGCCGGGTGTCCTCCGCCGACCCCTCACCGAGGATGATCCGCCGTGGGCCGAGCAGGGCGAGGGCGGCCAGCACCGGGGCGAGGGCATCGGCGTGGGTTGCGGCCAATTGCCGGGTGGAGGAGACGCAGTTCGGCTTGACCAGGACCTGCTCCCCGCGGACCAGACCAGCCAGGTCCGCGTGGGCGAGGAGATCGGCGAGGACCCCCCGAACCCCCGCCGCCCGCTCCCCGACCCCGGCTTGGAGGTAGACCGTGGCCACCATGCCGGTTCATCCTATGGAGGGCCAGTGTCCCCTCATCGCCGGCCGGATCCCCTTTCCTCGGCGAGGAACTCCTCGCGCAGGATGGACATCACATGCACGTCGTGGTAGCGGCCGTCGCGGAAGAACGCGTGGCGTCGTGTGCCCTCGTGGCGGAACCCGGCCTTCTCGTAGCACCTGATGGCGCGGGCGTTGAACGCGAACACCTCCAGCTCCACCCGGTGCAGGTTGAGCTCCTGGAACGCGAACCGCAGGAGGACACGGGCGGCCTCGCTGCCGTAGCCCTGTCCCCAGTACGCCTTCTCCCCAAGCACGATCCCGAACACGGCCGTCCGGTTCTTCCAGTCCACTCTGTGCAGACCCAGGTTCCCGATGTGCACCCAACTCCCGTCCACCTGAGCCTCGATGGCGTACAGGAACTCGTCCCGCCGCTCGAGCTGGGCCGCAAACCAGCGCTCCTCCTTGGCCCGGGACATGGGCTCGTACATGACGAGGAACTGGCGCACCTCGGGGTCGTTGAACCACCGCACGAAGGTGGGGATGTCCTCCCGCTCGATCTGGCGCAGCCGTACCCGTTCTCCGTACAGCATGGGTTCCTCCAGAAAAAGAGCGGGGGCGACGTGACCGTCGCCCCCGCTCCCGTTCCCGTTGTTCCGGGTTACGGCGCCGCGACGGTCAGGGTCACCCGGGCCGTCTTGGTGATGGTTCCGCCGGTGCCCCGCACCGTGAGGGTGTAGCTCCCGACGGCGGCGGTGGCGTCCACGGCGAGGGTGATGGTGCTTGCGCCGGCCGGGGCCGGGTTCGGGTCAAAGCTGACCCGGACGCCAGCCGGGGCGCCTTCCGCCTCGAGCAGGATGACGTCAGCAAACCCGCCGACCCGGGTGATGTTCACCGCCACCGTGCCGGTCGCGCCCTGCTTCACCGTGACCGCGGCCGGGGTCAGGGACATGCTGAAGTCCGGGACCGCCTCCACGGTGAGGGTCAGCTTGGCCGTCTTGTCCAAGCCGCCGCCCTTGCCGCGCACGGTGAGGGTGTAGTTGCCCGGGGCCGTGGTCGCTGCGACCTGGAGGGTGAGCGTGCTCTTGTCCGCCGGGGCCGAGGCCGGGTTGAACGTCCCCGTCACCCCAGCCGGGGCGCCTTCCAGCGTGAGGGCCACGGCCTCGGTCATCGTCGCGGTGCGCTTGATGTTCACCGTCACCGTGCTGGTCGCGCCCGGCTTCACTGTGACCGAAGCCGGCGCCGCCTCCAGCGTGAAGTCCGGGGCCACGGCCACGGTCAGCTCGAGAGCCGCTTCCTTCTTGAGCTTCCCGCTGGTCGCCGTCACCTTGAGCGAGTATTTCTGCGTGGGCACCGTGCCGCCCACCGTCAGGGTGAGGGTGGTCTTATCGGCGGTGGTCTTCACTGGGTCGAACTTCGCCGTCACCCCGCTGGGGAGCCCGGTCACCGCGAACGTGACTTCTCCCTTGAACCCACCGGTACGGGCGAGGCTCACCGCCACCGTACCGCTCTTGCCCTGGGCGATAATCGTAGTCGTAGGCTGTAGGGAAACCGTGAAATCTCCACCGCCACACCCCACCAGCACCCCCAAAACCACGGCCACGCCAAGGAACCCCATCAACCGCTTCGCTAGCTTAGTTGTCATACGCCTCCTTTCCCCCTTTTACAAGTCAGCTCTATGACTTGTGTAGCCGAAACTTAGCCGGAACGGCGATCCGTTTCAAGGCCCGGGGAACAGCGGGTCATCGAGCTGACTCCCAGAGGGGGCCTTCCCCTTTCCCAGTTCCAGTACGTCGTTCCCCGGTTGACCGCCCTTTCCGATCCCGACCACGACGGCCAAGCTTATAGCACCTTGCCGGCAGCGTCAAATGCGCGGAGACTGGTTGGGAACAAGCTTTACGTGCGCCCAATGCACCAATCCCCCTTCCCGCCTGGCCCGCACCGGGTAGCGATGCGGGGGCGGGCACTTCCCCCGCCCCCGTTTTTGCCAAACCCAAGCCCACCCTGCGACCACTGGGTTGGCCTGAGGTGGGCGTATGGCCTAGCAGCCCCCGCAGGGCTTCTTCGGCTGCTTGGGCTTCTCCGTCTTCTTCTCCTTGAGCAGCACGTCGGATCACCCTCCTGGCCGCCCCAACGGGGCGCGGCCGACGCAGTATAGTGCGCCGTGGCCGGGCGTCAATAGGGACCACGGTCGGACGAGCAAGCACCGCTCCGCCGTTGGGCGACGCAACCGAGGTCCTGCACGGCGATCGGGGCGACCGGAGGTGGACCGGCGCCGGGTCGGTCGGGTATCACCCCATCGAGGGCGGACGGGGACGATGCGGGAAGCCCGCGGTGGACAAGGAGGTGCAGGATGGAACCTTGGAAGTGGATCGCGCTTGCGGCCTTGATGCTGGTCATCGGGTTTCTCGTGATCGAGCGGCCACCCCCGGCCGTGGTCGAGGTGTCCTTCTCCCATGACGACGCCACCCTGGCCGGGACGTTGACCCTGCCCGCCGGGGACGGGCCGCATCCGGCGGTGATCCTGATCTCCGGGAGCGGTCCCCAGAACCGGGACGAGGAGATCCCCGGGGTCCCCGGATACCTACCGTTCCGGTGGATCGCCGATCACCTCGCCCGCCGCGGCGTGGCCGTGCTGCGCTACGACGACCGCGGCGTGGGGGACTCCACCGGCGACCACGCCACGGCCACGACTGCAGATTTTGCCGACGACGCCGAGGCCGCGTTCAAGTACTTGCAGGGGCGAAAGGAGATCGACCCCAACCAGGTCGGGTTCCTCGGCCACAGCGAGGGGGCGACGGTCGCCGCCATGGTCGCGGCGCGGAACCCCGACGTGGCGTTCGTGATCGCCATGGCCGGCCCGGCGGTGAACGGGTACGCGCTCATCCTCAAGCAGGTGGAGCGCCTGGCGCGGGTGGGTGGGGCGAGCGACGACCAGGTGGCCGAGGCGCTCCGGCAGCAGCGCACCGTCCTCGACCTGGCGCAGGCCCAGGACTGGGAGGCGCTGGAGGGCTACCTCCATAGCCTCATCACGGCCCAGCTCCAAGGGTTGCCCGACCGGCACAAGGCGGCCCTGGGCGACCTCGAGGCCATCGCTCGACAGCGGGTCGCCCCGCAGATGGCGGCGTTTCGCAGCCCGTGGTACCAGTTCTTCCTGAACCACGACCCGGCGCGGGATTGGGAGCAGGTCACGGTCCCCGTCCTGGCCCTGTTCGGCAAGCGCGACGTCCAGGTGGACGTGGATCAGAACCGCCCTCCCCTGGAGGCGGCGCTGGCCCGGGCGGGGAACCCCGACGTGACGGTGGTCGTGTTTCCCACCGCCAACCACTTATTTCAAAGCGCGACGACGGGCGGCCTGGACGAATACGCCGTCCTGGCCAAGGAGTTCGTACCCGGATTCCTGAACACGATCAGCGACTGGCTGCTCGCTCGGGTGCGGACCCGATGAGTTGGCGGAGGAGTCGGATGATCCGCCGGATGTCGGGCAGGAAGCCCATGTCGCACATACGGTCCGCCTCGTCCAGGACCAGCACCTCGACCCGGGAGAGATCGATGTTCCCGGCGTCGGCGTGGTCGAGCAGGCGGCCGGGGCAGGCGACGATCTCCACGCCGCGGCGCAGCGCCGCGATCTGGGGCTGATTGCTGACGCCGCCGTAGATCGAGACGCTTTGGACTGCAATGGCCTCGGCCGCGGGAAGGACCACCATCGCCCCGGACGGGTAAACTTGGTCCACAGTTCGCTGACTTCATGTCAACGTCGATGGAGGCAGGCGATGAGGGGATGGTGGCGGGCGGTTGTGTTTGGCACGGTGGCTACGCTCGTTGGGCACGCGCTGGCGGTGGCGCTCCCCGCGGGAGCGGTGGCGGAGTGGAAGCTTCCTTGGTTGAGCGATCTCGCGTTCTCACCCGACGGCCGGTTCCTCGCCGTGGCCACGGTCGGCGGGGTCAACCTGTACCACGGTGAGACCTGGGAGCACGCCGGCACGTTCGCCGTCCCCGGGGGCCAGGCCTATGCCCTGGCCTTCGCCCCGAACGGGGAGCTCCTCGCCGCCGGGGCATGGAACGAGGTCCGGGTGTGGAACGTGGAGGACAGGGACTTGATCTTTACCCTCTCCGGCCCTTTCGGGAACGTGTTCGCCCTCGCGTTCTCGCCGTCCGCCCCGTACCTGGCAGTGGGAGGGGCGGACGGGTCGGTCCGGGTGTGGGACTTCGGTTCGGGGGAGGCGGTTTGGGTCACCCAGACCCACACCACTTCGGCGCGGGGCGTCGCGTTTGCCCCGGACGGGGCCCTCCTCGCGTCCGGCGGTGCTGATCAGGCCATCCTCTGGGACGTGAGCACCGGGGAGATCGTCCACGCCTTCCCCGGCCGGGCATGGGACGTGGCCTTCTCCCCCGACGGGTACTTCCTGGCGGTGGGGGCGGGGAAGGTGGTCAAGCTGTGGGACACCGCGGTAGCCCTGCCCTACCGCGAAATGTGGGGCCAGGACGGACACACCGGCTGTGTGTTCGCGGTCGCGTTCTCCCCGGACGGGCGGCTCGTCGCCTCCGGCTCCCTCGACGAGACGGTGCGGGTGTGGGATCCCGAGGCGGGTGAGGTTCTCCACCTGCTCGCCGGGCACGCGGCGGCGGTGGAGGGGGTCAGCTTCTCCCCCGACGGGGCGCTTCTGGCGAGCGGATCGGGCGACGGCTCCGTGGTCGTGTGGGACATGGCCGCCCTCCCGCCGTTCGCGCCGTAGGCCGGCGATGTCCATCGAGGCCTGGATCCGCAGCCACGTCGAGCTCGAGCCCACGAGCTCGGCCGAGCTCCGCTACCAACGGATGGTGTGGCAGGTGGCGGAGCCCCTGCCCGGGGTGCACCGCCCGGCCGATCCGGCGCGGCCGTTCGACTGGGTGGATGCGGCACAGATCGGCGCGTTCCTCGCCGCCCTCGCTGGCGCCCGGCGCGTCCTCGACCTGGGCACCGGCGATGGCTGGCCGGGGCTCCCGCTCGCCCGGCACCTCCCGCAGGTGGTGGCGGTGGACCCGGCGCCCCGCCGGGCCGCCCTCGCCCAGGAGAACGCGCGGCGCCTGGGGCTCCCGAATGTGGAGGTACATACGGCCCCAGCGGAGCATCTGCCCTTCCCCGACGGAAGCTTCGACGGGGTGGCTTCCGCCACGGCCATCGAGCAGTGCGGGGATCCGCGCGCCGCCCTCCGGGAGGCCTATCGGGTCCTGCGCCCTGGGGGGCGGCTGGCGGCCACGTTCGAGGACCTGCGGGCCGAGCTGGGGGCCCCGGTGGAGGAGGAGGCTGAGCTATACCTTGAGGACGAGGTCGGAGTGTACCGGCTCGTCCACCGGTCCCTGTCCCCGCTCAGGGAAGCCGAGTACGAGCTGCGCTTTCGGGCGAGCACCGCAGTGCGCCGGACGGCGGAGGCCCTGGGCCCGGTGCCCACGTTCCGCGCCGCCCCGGACGAACCCGGCCTGCGCCGGGTGACCCCGGACGACCCGGGGCTGGGGATCCCGTTCCTGGAAACCGCGCTCGGGGATCTCCTGTCCGGGCGGTACTTCGAGCTCGCCCACCGCACGCCGGAGGAAACCATCGCGCTCGTGGAGGAAGCCGGGTTCGTGCACGTGCAGGCGTTTGGGAACATCGCCCGGCCAGCGAGGGCCTTCTTCTTGGCGTTGGCCGACGCCGGGCTCCTGCCGGTCCTGGCCGCGCACATGGACGGGATCGCCCTCGCCTTCGGCCGGCTGTACCCGCACGTGCCCGTGGGCGGCACCAGCGTGTTCTTCCTCGTGGCGACGAAGCCGCGGGGCTAAAGAGGGATCTTGTCGCGGACGCGCATCTTGGCATCGTCGCTCGCGTTCCACCCTGAGCTGCCGGACCGGACGCTGGCCCAGGCGGCAGAAGCGGGGTTCGACGGGGTGGAGTTCCTGTGCGAGCCGCCTTGGCATCCCGCGGGCTGGCGGGCAGGCCTCGTCCGGGCGGTGCGGGCCGCGGCCCGCGGCCTCGCCCTGTCCGTACACGCCCCGGTGGCGGACGTGAACTTGATGTCCCCCCACCCACGGGTGCGGGCCCTGGCCGAGGAGGAGGTGGCGGCGACGCTGGCCCTGGCCGCCGCGCTCGGCGCGGGGTCGGTCACGTTCCACTTGGGGTACCGACCGGCGATGGGCACCGCCCACGATCCTCCGTGGCCGGAGGCCCTGGCCGCCGCCGAACGGCTGCGGGACCACGCCCACGCCCTCGGGGTCGACCTGTGCCTGGAGAACGATCCCAAGCTCCCTGGGGCTTACCTCTGGGACCTTGCCCGGTTCCGGGAGGTGCTTGAGGACCTAGGCCTGTGGGGGACCCTGGACCTCGGCCACGCTTGGCTCGCCCATGGCGCGGCGGCCTTGGACCATCTTCCTTCCTTGCTCCCGGCGTTGCGCGTGGTCCACCTCCACGACAACCGCGGCACGGGCGACGAGCACCTCGCGCTCGGGGAAGGCACCGTGGACCTAACCCGGGCATGGGCGGTCCTATCGCGCGTCCCGGTCGCGGTGATCGAGGTCAAGGACCTGGACGGCCTCCGCCGCAGCCGGGAACGCCTCCCCCGCTGACCGGCAGGCTTGCCCCAACGTTGGTTCTCTATAGAATGTCCCTATTGGATTGAGATAACCGAAAGCCTATATACGGGAGGAAGGCATGGTCTACCGACGGAAGGTGCAGGTGACGGGCGGGGGGACGTTCCTCGTGACCTTGCCCAAGGAGTGGGCGGATGCGATGGGCATTGCCCAGGGCAGCACCGTGCTCCTCGTCCCCAACGATTCCGGGGCACTGCTCCTCGTCCCCGCCGGGACGCGGGAGAAGAATCGGTGCGCGATCCCCATGAACGGGCGCGAACCCGTCCACCTCCAGCGGGACATCATCGCCCGCTACATCGCCGGCTACGACGTGATCGAGGTGATCGGCGATCGGATCCGGCCCGAAGAGCGGCGGATGGTGCGGGAGATCGCCCAGTCCCTGGTGGGCCTGGAGGTGCTCGGGGAGACCCAAGGGGCGGTGGTCCTGCACTCGGTGGTCAACGTGCGGGACTTCCCGGTGGACCAGACGATCCGCCGCATCTTCGCGATCACCCTGGCGATGTGGGACGACGCGGTGGCCGCGTGCACGGCCCGGGATGAGGAGCTGGCCCGGGACGTGGCCGAACGGGACGGGGACGTGGATCGGCTGGTGCTCCTCGTGGCCCGCCAGTTCGGGCTCCTCCTGCGGGACCTCCTCGTGGAGGAGGAGCTGAAGTTGTCGCGGTTTCAGTTCCATCACTACCAGGCGGTGGCCGACCAGCTGGAGCGGGTGGCCGACCACGCGGTGAAGGTGTCCCGGGCCGCCCTAAGCCTGGCCGCGGAGCTCCTCCCGGCGGTCGGGGATCGGGTGCGGCAAGCGGCCGCGGCGTCGCGGGAGATCCTGACCGGGGCGGTGCGGGCGTTCGAGGGCCGGGACGTGCCCCTCGCCAACCGGGTGCTCGCCGAGAAGGAGCGCAAGGACACGCTCGCCGGTTGGGCCCAGGCTGCGATCCGGGAGCAGCCGGAGAACGCCCACCCGATCAGCATCGTCATGGACAGCCTCCTCCGCAGCCGCGAGTACGGGTTCAACATCGCCGAGATCGCCGTGGACGCCGCCGTCCCGTTGGGCCACGCGATCGGGGAACAGGAAACCCCGCGGTCGCGGGCCTGACTCCAGCCACGAACGGGCCTTCAGTGGAAACCCGTTCAAATGTGGTTGGAGCGGGCCTCGATCATGTACACGGTGCGGGCCGCAATGTTCACCGCGTGATCGGCCACCCTCTCCAGATCCCGGATCGCCAACAGGAGCCCGATGGCGCTGGTGGCAAGCCCCTCGGGGAACGCGTCACAGGTCCGCGAGGTCCGCATCAGGTGCTCGATCAGGTGGTGGGTGAGCTGCCAGAACAGCCGGTCCGCCCGGTCGTCCGCGTGGACCACCGCCTCGGCCCGGGCCGCGTCGCGGTCCCGGTACGCGGCCAGGCTATCGCGGAGCATGGCCAGGGCTTGCTCCCCAAGTTGGAAGAACAGGTCGCGGTCGGGAAGGAACTGAAGGTTCAGGTGGAGGTCGCACGCGTATTGGCCCAGGTTGAGGGCGAGGTCGGCGATCCGCTCGATGTCCGTGGAGATCTTGAACGAGGCCGTGATCAGCCGCAGGTCCCCGGCCACCGGCTGCTGCAGGGCCAGGAGATCCACACAGCGGCGCTCGATGTCCAGGTACTGGGCGTCCACCTCGTCATCCCCGGCCACCAGGGCCTGGACCACCTCCGGATCGGGGTTCCGCAAGAGCGAAAGGCCGGTCTTGAGCCGCTCCGCCACCAGCTCCCCCATCGCCACCGTGGCCTGCCGGAGCTCCGCAAGCTCTCTTTGGTACTGCTCGCGCACCATCGCCCTCACCCGAACTTGCCCGTCACGTAGTCCTCAACCAGCTTGTTCGTCGGGTTCTCGAAGATCTTCTTGGTGACATCGTACTCCACCATCACCCCACCGGTGAGGAACACCGCCGCCAGGTCGCTCGTCCGCGCCGCCTGCTGCATGTTGTGGGTGACGATGACCACCGTGTAGTCCGCCTTGAGCTGAGCGATCAGGTCCTCGATCCTGGCGGTGGCGGTGGGGTCCAAGGCGCTGGTCGGCTCATCCATGAGGAGGACCTCCGGCTCCATGGCCAGGGCCCGGGCGATGCAGAGCCTCTGCTGCTGGCCCCCGGAGAGGTCGAACGCGCTTCGCCTGAGTTTCCCCTTGACCTCGTCCCAGAGGGCAGCCCGGCGCAGCGCCCGCTCCACGATCTCGTCGAGCTGCGCCCGCCGGCGCACCCCGTGGATCCGGGGGCCGTAGGCCACGTTCTCGTACACCGACTTCGGGAACGGGTTTGGCTTCTGGAACACCATCCCGATTCGGCGCCGCAGCTCGACCACGTCCACCTTGGGGTCGAGGATGTTCACCCCTGAAAACCACACCTCCCCTTGGGCCCGCGCCCCGGGGACGAGCTCGTACAGGCGGTTCAGGACCCGGAGGAACGTGGACTTCCCGCACCCCGACGGCCCCACCACCGCCGTGACCCGGCGGCGGGGGATGTCCAAGGTCACGTCCCGCAGGACCTGCTCTCGGCCGTAGTAGAACGAGAGGTTCCGCACCCCAAACGCCACGTCCTGCACCTGCGCCAGCGTGCGCTCCACGCGGGCTGCGTTCACGGTCACCATCGCTTCCCCTTTCGGATCCGGGCCCGCCACACCGCGGCCCACAGGTACAGGGCCAGCACAAGCCCCACGAGAACGAGGGCGGTGCCGTACTGGAGGTGGCGGGTCCGCCAGAACGCCGTGCTCTCGGTGGCCATCACGTACAGGTGGTAGGGAAGGGCCATCACTTCGTCCAAGGGGCTCCGGGGGAGGCGCGGCGTGTAGAACGCGGCGGCGGTGAACATGATCGGGGCCGTCTCCCCTGCCGCTCGCCCCACGGCGAGGATGGCGCCGGTGAGGATCCCGGGGATGGCCGCCGGGATCACCACCGTGCGCACCACCTGCCATCGCCTGGCTCCCAGGGCATACGCCCCTTCCCGGAACTCCCACGGCACGGCGCGCAGGGCCTCCTCCGAGGCCCGGATGATGAGCGGTAACACAAGAAGCGCCAGCGTCAGCGACCCGGACAGGATGCACACGCCAAGGCCCAGGGCCTTGACGAAGAACGCCAGGCCGAACAGGCCGAACACGATGGACGGCACCGCGGCCAGGTTGCTAATCCCGATGCGCACGATCCGGGTCCAAGTGCGGTCTTGGGCGTACTCCGCCAGGTAGATCGCCGCCCCCACCCCGAGCGGGAGCGCCACGATCACCGTGCCCAGCACCAGGTAGAACGTGCCCACCAGGGCCGGGCAGATCCCGCCTTCGGTCATCCCCCGCCGGGGGAACGCGGTGAGGAACTCCCAGGACAGGGCCGACGCCCCCCGGGCGGCGATGAACGCGAGGACCGCCCCCAGCGCCACCAGCACCCCGAGGGCGGCCAATCCCAGGAGCGAAAACGCGAGCCGCTGGCTCACCTTCCGGCTCATCCGTGCCTCCCGATGCGACGGCCCACCATGTCCCCTACCACGTTGAGGAGAAGCGTGAACAGGAACAGCACCGCGCCCACGGCGAACAGGGCGTGGTAGTGAGGGTTCCCCACCGGGGTCTCCGCCATCTCCAGGGCGATGGTCGCGGTGAGGGTCCGGGTGGGCGAGGTGAGCGAAGGCGGGAATCGGGGGGAGTTGCCGGATACCATGAGCACGGTCATCGTCTCTCCCACCGCCCGCCCCATCCCCAGGAGCACGCCGGCCAAGAGCCCGGATCGCGCCGCCGGGACGACCACGGTGCGCATCGTCTGCCAGTGGGTGGCCCCGAGGGCGAACGCCGCCTCCCGCCACGCGTTCGGCACCGCGGCCACCGCGTCCTCGGTGAGGCTGGCCACGGTGGGCAAGGCCATCACCCCCAAGAGGAGCGCCGCGGTGAGGGCGGTCTGCCCGGTGGGGAGAGCGAAAGCGGCCTGGAGCCACGGCACCACGATCACCAACCCGAAGAACCCGTACACCACGGACGGGATGCCGGCCAGGAGCTCCACCGCCACCTTGAGGGGGTTGCGCCACGCCGGAGGGACGACCGCGCCGATGAACAGGGCGGTGGCCACCCCGAACGGCACCGCCACCACGAGGGCCACCATCGTGACCAGGCCCGACCCCAGGATCATGGGCAGGATCCCCAGGGAGGGGGGGTCGCTCGTGGGAAACCACGCCTTTCCCCCGAGGAACGCGATGGGACCGACGGTGCGGAACACGGGGACCCCCTCGCGGAAGAGGTAGACGGTGATCAGCCCTAACGCGAGGAGGGAGACGCTCGCACACCCCCACGTGATCCCGCGCGCGATCCACTCCCTGGCCCGTCCCCAGCTCCGCCCCGCCCAAGGGGCGACGGCCGGCGTTCGACGATGGTTTCCCGTCATGGTCGTGCTTTCGGCCGATGTTATGAGGTCAACCGGGCGTGCGCCGGCGGCCGATCAACCACAGATCTTGCGGATGGGGACGAAACCCGCCTCCTCCACGGTGCGCTGCCCCCGGTCGGAGAGCACGAACATGATGAACTCGAGGATGAGCCCCGTGGGGAACCCGTTCGTGATCATGAACAGGGGGCGGGCGATGGGGTAGATCCCGGCGACCACGGCATCGGGGGTGGGCTCGAGGAACGGCCCCCCTGCATCACGGGCCACCGGGAGGGCCTTCAGGGTTGGGTTGAGGTACCCCAGGCCGACGTAGCCGATGGCACCTGGGGTCCGCCCCACCGTCTCCGCCACGGCAGCGTTGGACGGCTGGAACAAGGCGACAGGGGCGGTCACCTCTTTGTTCTCGAGGACGAGCTCCTTGAACGACTCGAACGTGCCCGACGCGGTGTCGCGGGACACGACGACGATGGGCTGGTCACGGCTGCCGAGGTCCTTCCAGTTGCGGATCTCGCCCGTGTAGATGGCCCGGAGCTGGGCGAACGTGATGCGGGAGACGGGGTTGGTGGGGTGGACGACCACCGCGAGAGCGTCGTTGGCCACGAGCCAGTGGTAGGGGTAGACCTCGTTCGCCACGGCCTTCTCCCACTCTGAGGGCTTCATCGCCCGGGAGGAGGTGGCGATGTGGGTGGTCCCGTCGATGAGGGCGGCGATGCCCGTGCCCGACCCCCCGCCCTGGACGGAGATGACCGCCGTGGGGTGGATGGCGGCGAACTCCTCGGCGATGAGCTGGGCGATGGGAAGAACGGTGGTGGAGCCCTTGATCACCAGCGACTGGGCAGCGCCGGCCAGGCCGAGCGCGGCCACGACGAGCAGCGCCCCGACTGCCAACTTCACTCCGGTACGCACGTGTTCCTCCTTGTGGGCCACTTGCATGGCCATTCTATATACTTTTGTCAATTAGTATATATTCCATGGCGAGACATGTCAAGCCCGGGCCGGAGGCCAACGGGGATAAACGGGATCCATACGGGATCAAATGCCCTTCATCCTCGGCCGCATCCCCTCGGGGTGTTGCCGCGGCTGGCCAACGTTTATACTTGCCGGCGCCAGGAGGTGGGTCTTGTGGTCAGAAGACTTCTGCCGATGATGGTTCTGTTGACGGTCAGCTTGTGGAACGGGCTTCCGGCCGAGCTCACCGTGGCCGTGTCCACCGAGCCGCCGGGCCTCGACCCCACCACCAACGCCGCGGCGGTGATCAAGCTCCTCCTCCAGCACAACTTGTACGAGGGCCTGGTCCAGGTGGACGAGGCCGGGGACTTCCAAGGACAACTGGCGCGGAGCTGGGAGGCGTCCACCGATGGCCTTGTCTACACGTTTTACCTGCGCGAGGATGTCCGGTTCCACGACGGGACCCCGTGCGATGCGGATGCGGTGCGCCGGAGCTTCCTCCGGGCGATGGACCCGGCCACCCGACACGTCCGCCCCGAGTACTACCGGGGTATTGCGGACATCGAGGCAGTGGACCCGTGGACGGTGCGGTTCCGGCTGCACGTCCCGGACGCGTCGTTCGTGGCCCTGCTCGCCCTGGGGGAGTCGGTGGTGGTCCCGACGGGGGCCGACCTCGCCCGTCGTCCGGTGGGCACCGGACCGTTCCGGTTCGTGGATTGGCTCCCCGGCTACCACCTCCGCCTAGCGCGCAACGCCGACTACTACCTACCTGGGGTCCCCAAGCTCGACGCGGCCACGTTCCGCTTTCTCCCCGACCCGGCGGCCCAGCTCGCCGCGCTGCGGGCAGGGGACGTGGACCTGGTGGCGGAGGTGGCCCCGGAGATCGCCGTGACACTGGCCGATGACACCATGCTTCAGGTGATCTCCGGGCCTCAGGATCTCGTGCAGATCCTGGCCATCAACAAAGCCCGGGCCCCGTTCTCCGACCTCCGCGTGCGCCAGGCCCTCGCCCATGCGGTGGACCGTGACCAACTGATCGCTCTGGTCTCGTTCGGGTTCGCTTCCCCCATCGGGAGCCACCTCGCCCCGACCGCCCCGTACCACGCGGACATGACCTGGGTCTACCCCTACGATCCGGCCCGGGCGCGGGAACTCCTCGCCGAGGCCGGCTACCCGAACGGGTTCACCGCCACCCTGACCCTGCCCGCGAACTACGCGTTCCACGTGCGCACCGGGGAGCTCATCGCCGCCCAGCTCCGGGAGGTCGGGGTGACGCTCGACCTCAAGCTCGTGGACTGGGGGACATGGCTGGATCGGGTGTTCGGTCAAGCGGACTACGACCTCACCGTGATCGGGCACCCGGGCCGGCTTGATCCGGCGTTGATGCTCACCGGTTACGGGGAGGACCGGCCCGATTACTACTTCCGCCGCGGGTGGGAGAACCACGAGCTCGCCGAGCTCCTTCGCCTCGGGGCCTGCACCCCGAACCCTGCCGTTCGGCGTTCCATCTACACCGTGGCCCAGTACCTGATCGCGCGGGAGGTGGTGAACGTGTTCCTCCAGGCGCCGCACCAGATCCTGGCCATGCGCCGCGGGATCACGGGGGCGAAGGTGCTGCCCATCTACGTCCTCGACCTGCGCGACGTCGCCAAGGGGTGAGGTGCCGGGCCGCGGGATCGAGGAGGTCCCGCAGCCCGTCCCCAAGGAGGTTGAGCCCGAGCACGGTCAGGCCCAGGACGAGGCCGGGGAACACGGCTGGCCATGGCGAGCGAGCCAGGTACGTCTGGGCCTCCCGCAGCATCCGCCCCCACGCGGGCTGGGGGGGCTGGACCCCGAGCCCGAGGTAGCCGAGCGAGGCCTCAGCGAGGAGGGCACCGGCCAGGCTGACCGTGGCCTGCACGAGCAGGGGCGAGGCCAGATTGGGGAGCATGTGCCGCAGGAGGAGCCGGGCGCTACCCACCCCAACCGCCTTCGCCGCCACCACGAACTCCCGCTCCCGCAGCGAAAGCACCCCGGCGTGGGCGAGGCGAGCGAAGAACGGGACCTGGAACAGGGCGATCGCTAGGGTAACCCCGAGAAGCCCCGGCCCGAGCACGGCCGCGAGGAGCAGGGCCAGGAGTACAGCCGGGAACGCGAGCAGGAAATCACTCACCCGCATCGCCAACTCCCCCAGCACGCCCCTGGCGTAGCCGGCGAGCCCCCCGAGCACGGTCCCCACGAGACCGCCCACCGCCACCGCGCCCGCGGCCACGGCCACGCTCGCCCGGCCCCCGGCCATGACCCGCGCCAGCACATCCCGGCCGAACCAGTCGGTGCCCATCGGGTGGGCCAGGCTCGGCGGGGCAAACGGCCGCCGGCCGAGGGCGTTGGGATCGGCCGGGAGCCACAAGAGCCCGACCAGAATCAGTCCTACGCCCAGCGCCGTGAGCAAAGCGCCCAGTGCCAGGCCAACGTGCCTCATCGGTATCGGATCCGCGGGTCGAGGAGCCCGTACGCGAGGTCGGCCAGGGTGCTCACCGCCACCACCGCCCCGGCGGCGATCACCGCCACCGCGAGGAGGAGGGGGAGGTCCCGCCCGCGCGCCGCAGCCAGGGCGAACCAGCCCATCCCGGGGAGGGAGAACACGTTCTCCACCACGAGCGTCCCGGCGAGCAGGCGCCCGAACGTGAGCCCGAGGGCGGCGAGCACGGGGACGAACGCGTTGCGCAGGGCGTGCCGGGCGATGAGGCGCCGCTCCGGGACGCCCCGGGCCCGCGCGGCGCGGATGTAGTCCGCGGAGAGCACGTCGGCCAGCGTGGCCCGGACCATCCGCGCCAGGTACGCCCCCCGGGGCAGGGCCAGGGCCAACGCTGGCAAGACCAGGTAGGCCAGCGCCCCGGGCCGGCCCCACCCGGGGAACCCGCCCGAGGGCAGCACCCGCAGCCGCACGGCGAAGTACCCCATGAGCAGGATCCCCAGCCAGAACTCGGGCAGGGCCATCCCCAGTTGGGCGACGGCCATCACCCCGAGATCGGCCCATCCCCCAAGCCGGGCCGCAGCGAGGACCCCGAACGCGAGCGCCGCCACCAGGGCGAGGCCGGTGCTCATGAGGGCCAAGGGCAGGGTCACGCTGAGGCCACGGGCCACGAGGTCGGCCACCGGCCACCGGTAGACGAGGGACTCCCCAAGGTCCCCGTGGAGCGCCCGCCCCAGCCAATCCGCGAACCGGGCCGGCCACGGTCGGTCCAGGCCCAGGGCGTCCCGGGCCGTCCGGTACGCGTCCTCGGTGGCCTCCGGCCCGACCACGAGGCGGGCGGCATCGCCGGGGATCACGGTGAGGAGGAGGAACACGGCGAGCGCTACCAGGAACAGGGTAAGGCCGAAGGCGGCCGCACGGACCAGGACGAACCGGAGCATTACGGTGCCGGGGAGGGCCTCCGCCCTCCCCGGCCGTCTCACCTCGCTAGCGCTGCCTGGGCCGCGGCGAGCCGGGCGATGGGCACCCGGAACGGGGAGGCGGACACGTAGTCGAGCCCGATCTCGTGGCAGAAGTGGACGGAGTGGGACTCACCCCCGTGCTCCCCGCAGATCCCAAGCGAGATGTCGGGACGGGCGCTCCGTCCCTTCTCGACCGCGATCTTCATCAGCTCCCCGACCCCGGCCCGGTCGATGGTCTCGAACGGGTCCTCGGGGAGGATCTTGCGCTCGAGGTACTCCCGGATGAACTTCCCCGCGTCATCGCGGCTGTAGCCGAACGTCATCTGGGTGAGGTCGTTGGTGCCGAACGAGAAGAACTCCGCGGCCTCGGCGATCTCGTCCGCGGTGAGCGCGGCCCGAGGCACCTCCACCATCGTCCCCACCTTGTAGTCGATCTCGACCCCTTCTTCGTCCATGACCTCGCGGGCGATTTGGTCCACCCGCTCCCGCACAGCGCGCATCTCGTTCACGTGGCCGACGAGGGGCACCATCACTTGGGGCTTGGGATGAAGCCCTTCCCGGACGAGCTTGGCCGCGGCGCGGAAGATCGCCTCCACCTGCATGTCGTAGAGATCGGGATGGGTGATCCCCAGCCGGCACCCACGGTGCCCGAGCATCGGGTTGAACTCGTGCAGGGATTCGATCCGGGCCCGCAGCTCCGCCGGGTCCACGCCGAACCGCTTGGCCAGGGCCACGATGTCCTTCTCTTCCTGGGGAAGGAACTCGTGGATCGGCGGGTCGAGGAGGCGGATGATCACCGGCTTGCCGTCCATGACCCGCAGGATCCCCTCGAAGTCCTCGGCCTGCATCGCCCCGAGGTGGCGCAGGGCCTCTTCCCGCTCTCGGGGGTTGGTGCCCACGATCGCCTGCTGGACGTAGGGGATGCGCCCCTCCCCGAAGAACATGTGCTCGGTGCGACAGAGCCCGATCCCTTCCGCGCCGAACGCGAGGGCCACCGCGGCCTGGTCAGGCTTGTCCGCGTTGGCCCGCACCCCGAGCCGGCGGCGCTGGTCGGCCCAGGCCATGAGCTTGGCGTAGAGCTGGTGGACGGGGGCCTTCTCCGGGGGCAGGGTCCTCTCGATCAGGACCTGGACGACCTCCGAGGGCACGGTTGGGATCTTCCCGGCCATCACCTCGCCGGTGGTGCCGTCGATGGAGATCCAGTCCCCTTCCTTGATCGTCCTCCCGCCCACCACCACCTGGCCGGCCTTGTAGTCGATGTGGAGGGCCTCGCACCCCACCACCGCCACCTTGCCGATCTGGCGGGCCACCACCGCGGCGTGGGAGGTGAGGCCACCGCGGGCGGTGAGGATGCCCTGGGCCACGGCCATCCCCTTGATGTCGTCCGGGGACGTCTCGTGCCGCACCAACACCACCGGGTCCCCGCCCTCGGCCAGCTTGACCACCCGGTCCGCGGTGAGGGCCATCCGGCCCGAGGCCGCCCCTGGCCCGGCGGGAAGGCCCTTCCCGAGGACCAAGGCAGCCGCCTTCTCCTTGGGGTCGAAGATCGGCTGCAGGAGCTGCGCGAGCTGCTCGGCCGGGTTG
Organism: Candidatus Acetothermia bacterium; assembly: GCA_024653305.1. NCBI lineage: Bacteria > Candidatus Bipolaricaulota > Candidatus Acetothermia bacterium. Next base: position 98,029 of record JANLFW010000001.1, read on the forward strand.
ATGCGCAGGATCGCCTCGTCCTCGGTGATCAGGCCTTCCTCGGCCATCTCCACCGCGATCCTGACCGCGGCGAACCCGGTGCGCTTCCCGGACCGGGTCTGGAGGATGTAGAGCTTCCCCTCCTCGATGGTGAACTCGATGTCCTGCATGTCCCGGTAGTGCCGCTCGAGGCGGTCGCGGATGCGCAGGAGCTCCCGGTAGACCTTGGGCATCGCCTCCTCCAAGGACACCTGGGACGGATCGGACTTGGCCGCCTTAGCGATCGGCTGGGGGGTACGGATCCCGGCCACCACGTCTTCCCCCTGGGCGTTGAGGAGGTACTCCCCGTACAGCCGGTTCTCCCCGGTGGCCGGGTCGCGGGTGAACATGACCCCGGTGCCGGAGTTGGCGCTCAGGTTCCCGAACGCCATCGCCTGGACGTTCACCCCGGTGCCCAAAGTGTCGGGGATCCGGTTCAGCCGCCGGTATTCCCGGGCTCGCTCGTTGTTCCACGAGCGCATCACCGCGCCGATCGCCCCCCACAGCTGCTCCCACGGGTCCTGGGGGAACGCCTTGCCCACCCGCGCGATGAGGCCCTTGTAGCGGGCGATGAGCTCGGCGAGGTCGTCCGCGGTCAGGTCGAGGTCGGACTTGGCGCCGCGCTCCGCCTTGAGCTCCTCCATCGCCGCGTCGAACGGGTCCACGCCGGCCTCGCCCTCGTCCGTCACCCCTAGCACCACCGACCCGTACATGGCCAGCAGCCGCCGGTACGCGTCGTGGGCGAACCGGGAGGAGGTCTGGGCGGCGAGGCCCTCCACCACGGCGTCGGTGAGGCCGAGGTTGAGGATGGTGTCCATCATCCCCGGCATCGACGCCGGGGCCCCGGACCGCACCGACACGAGGAGGGGGTTCCGCCTGTCCCCGAACCTGCGGCCGGTGAGCGCCTCCAGATGGGCGATCCCGGCCCGCACTTCTTCCTCAAGCCCGGCCGGGTACCGCCCGCCGTGGCCGTGGTAGTAGCGGCAAACCTCGGTGGTCACGGTGAACCCCGGCGGGACCGGGATCCCCAGGCGGGCCATCTCCGCCAGGTTCGCCCCCTTGCCGCCGAGGAGATCCCGCATCTGTGCGGTCCCATCGGCTTTGCCGTCGCCGAACAGGTACACGTGCTTTCCCATGTCTACCCCCTGACCAGGGCCCGAACGAAGTCCTTCGTCCGGAACAGTTCTATCTCATCCATCCCCTCGCCCACCCCGACCCACAGGATGGCCAGGCCGAGCGCCCGGTGGATGGGGACCACCGCCCCGCCCCGGGCCGTGCCGTCGAGCTTGGTCACCACGAGGCCGGTCAGCCCCACCGCGTCGTGGAAGAGCTGGGCCTGGGAGATCGCGTTCTGACCCACGGTGGCGTCCACCACGAGCAGGCGCTCGTCCGGCGGGCGGCCGAGGAACTTCTCCACCACCCGGCGGACCTTGCCCAGCTCCTCCATGAGCGGGCGCTTCGTCTGAAGCCTTCCGGCGGTGTCGACCAAGACCGCATCATACCCGCGGGTCTGGCCGTGCTCCAGGGCGTCGTGGACCACCGCCCCAGGGTCGGCCCCCGGGCGGTGGGCGACCACCGTGGCCCCGATCGCCTCGCCCAGGCGGGCCAACTGGTCAATGGCCGCGGCCCGGAACGTATCCGCGGCGGCGAGCACGACCCGCGCCCCGTCTCCCTGCAGGAGGCGGGCCACCTTGGCCACGGTGGTCGTCTTCCCCGACCCGTTGACCCCCACGAACAGGAGCACCGCCGGCCGGGCCGCGGGGAGGGTGAACACGCGCTCCGCCCCGGAAAGGGCATCCACCAGGGCCTCTTCCAACGCCGCTTGGACCGCCGACCAGTCCGCCACCCCGCCGCCGAGCCGCGCCTGGACCGCGGCGGCGATGCCGGCCGCCTCGCCCGGGCCGACGTCGGCAGCGATCAGGACCTCTTCCAGCCGATCGAGCACCTCCCGGTCGAGCCGGCCCTTGCCGCGCACTGCAGCCTCGAGGGGCCCGAGGAGGCCGTCCCGGGTCCGGGCCAGGCCCCGCCGCAGCCGGTCCAATAGGGCCATCACATCGCCTCCGGGGCGGACACCCCGAGGATCCCAAGCCCCCGGCCAAGGACGAGCTTGAGGCCGGCGAGGAGGGCGAGGCGGGCCGGCGTGGCCGCCCCTTGCCCCAGGATCCGCACCCGCGCGTAGTACGGGTGGAACAGGGCGGCGAGAGCCTCCAGGTACGCGCACAGGAGATGAGGGGCGAAGTCGCGGGCCACAGCGCGGACCACGTCCGGAAAACGGTCGATCTCCTTGATCAGCGCCAGCTCCTCCGGGTCGACGAGGGGGGAGAGGTCCACGGAAACGAAGTCGGCGGGGAGCTCCCCGCCCTTCTCCGCCTCCCGGAACACGCTCGCGATGCGGGTGTGGGCGTACTGCACGTAGTACACGGGGTTCTCCATGCTCGTCTTCCGCGCGAGCTCGTAGTCGAACACGAGGTGGCTCTCGGGCTTCCGCATCACCATGAAGTAGCGGGCCACGTCGCGTCCGACCTCGGCCACGAGGTCCTTGAGCTGGAGGAACCGCCCGGCCCGGGTGGACATGCGCTGCACCCCTTCTCGCCCCTTGAGGGTCACGAACTGGTGCAGGCAGTAGCGGAGGAAGTCGTCCGGCAGGCCGAGGATCCTGAGGGCCAGCTTGACCTGGCGTTGCTCGTCCACGTGGTCCGCCCCCTGGACGTCGATCACCTGGGCGAAGCCGCGCCGGAACTTGTCGACGTGGTAGGCGATGTCCACCATGAGGTAGGTCGGGGTGCCGTCGGAGCGGATGAGGACCGGGTCCCGTGACAGACCGTGGTCGGTGCTGCGCAGCCAGTGGGCCCCGTCCTTCTCGTACACCGCCCCGAGCTCGCACAGCCGGTCGAACACCTCCCGCACCAGCCCCCGCCGGTGCAGGTCCCCTTCGCGCGTCCACACGTCGAACCGGACCCCGATGGCGTCGAGGTCCTCGTGGATCATGGCCATCATCCGCGCCACCGCCTCCCGGCGGAGGGCAGCCCGGGCGGCCTCGTCCCACGTCGGGTACCGGTCCCCCCATGCCTGGGCCAGCTCCTCGCCGAGGGCAGCGAGGTAGTCCCCGTGGTAGCCTTCCTCGGGGATCGGTTGCCGGTCGCCCAGGCTCTCGCGGTACCGGGCCCAGAGGGACTGGGCGAGGAGGTCGATCTGGTGGCCCTCGTCGTTCAGGTAGTACTCGCGCACACACCGCCAGCCGAGCTGGGCATAGGCTTCGGCCAGGACATCCCCGATCGCCGCCTGGCGGAGGTGGCCAATGGTGAGGGGGCCGGTGGGGTTGGAGGACACGAACTCGACCTGGAGGAGCCGGCCGCGGCCCTCGTCGTTCTGGCCGTACCGGTCCCCATCCCGCAGGGCCTCCCGCAGCACCTCGTGGAGGGCCCCAGGATCGAGGAAGAAGTTGACGAACCCGCGTTCGGCGCGCACCTCACGGAACGCAGGGTGGGAAACAAGACGTCGGCTGAGCTCCTGGGCGATCTCGGGCGGGGGGACCCGGCGCTCCGCGGAGAGGAGGAACGCAACGCGGCTCGCGAGGTCCCCGTGTTCCGGCCGGGAGGGGCGATCCACCGGGATCTCGGCCGGAGGGGTCAACCCGAGCCCCGCCAGGGCGTCCTGGATGGAGGCCCGGACCAGGGCTTCGAGGCGCATTTACTTTTGGATCACGAACCGCATGCCCGTCTTGATCTCGCCCCCGATCTCGACGTCGATGAATCCGGGCACGACTTTGATCTCCGCCTCGCCCTCCCGTTCCACAAGGCGGCGGGCGATGGCGATGGCCTTGATGGCCTGGTTCACCGCACCGGCACCGATGGCGTGGGCTTCCACGATCCCATGGGTTTCAAGCGCCCCGGCGATGGCCCCGGCGACCGCATTGGGATTGGACGTGGACGCGACCTTGAGGATCTCCATTGCTGCCTCCTATCAGCCCTAGCTTGGGCGAACTCGACGTCTAGGTTTAGTATTCTAGCCGCTCTCCACGCGGGGATCAACGACGCCGGCCGGTCAGGAACGACCCGTTCCGGGTGGCAACGCCCGTCCCGAACCGTATAATGTTCTTGGGGTAACTGGGGGAGCTCGTAAGGGCTGAGAGGAGGCAGAGGCCTCGACCCCAGAACCTGACCTGGGTAATGCCAGCGGAGGGAAGGTTACCCGTCGCCGGCAGAGCCCACGCCAAGGAGGTCGGGTGTGGGCGTTATGTTTTGTCGGGACCGATCTCCATCGAGGTGTGCCTCCCGCCGTTCCCCCAGCGCCCCAGGGTCATCCCATGATCCGGCCCCCGATGGGGGCCAAAGGAGGGCATCGTGAGGAGGATCGTCTTGTCCCTGCTCGTGCTGGGAGCGCTCGGTGCCGCCGCGGGCGCCGAGCAGCTCGTGGTGTACACGTACCGGTCGTTCGTCAAGTGGGGGCCGGCCGCGGCCATCGAGGAGGCGTTCGAGGCGGCCCATCCGGGCGTAGACCTGGTGTGGGTGGCCCCGGCCGGAGGGGCGGAGATGCTCTCCCGTCTCATCGCCGAGCTCGCTTCCGGGGGCAGTGGGGCCGACGTGTTCCTGGGAATCTCGGCGATGGACCTCCCCCGAGCGCTGGCCCATACCGTGTTCCGCCCCTACGACCCCGCCCTCATCCCCAACCTCGCCCAGGTGCCTGAGGACCTCCTGTTCGACAGGACCGGCCACGTGGTGCCGTTCGACCACGGCTACGTCACGTTCGTGGCAAGCGACGCCCTTCGGGAGGACCTCGTCCCCCGCACGTTCTCGGACCTCCTGCGGCCGGAGCTCAAGGAGAAGATCATCCTCCAGGACCCGCGCACCTCCACGACCGGGCTCGCGTTCCTCCTGTGGACGGTGGCCCGGTTCGGCGAGGACTGGACCGAGTTCTGGCGGGCGCTCCTCCCCAACACGCTCACCATCACCAAGGGGTGGTCCGAGGCGTTCGCGATGTTCGAGGCCGGGGAGGCCCCGATCGTGCTCTCCTACTCCACCGATGCCGCCTACGCCTATATCACCGCGGGCTCCCTCCGGTACCGCGTCCTGACCCCGGACGGGGAGGCGGCGCGCCTGGTGGAGGGCATGGGCATCGTCCGCACCAGCGAGAAGGCCGACCTCGCCCATGCGTTCCTCGACCTCGTCCTTTCCCGCGAGGTCCAGGAGCTGATCCCCACCTCCCAGTGGATGTTCCCGGTGAACCGCGAGGCCACCTTGCCCCCGGACTTCGCCCGGTACGCGGTGCTCCCCGAGGTCCCGGTGTTCCTCGACCCGGCGTACGCGGCCGAGCACCTCGAGGCGTGGCTGGACCAGTGGCAACAGGTGCTGGGCACGCCGTGAGGTGGCGCGGCGGGGCAGGATGGGCGCTCGCCCTCCTGCCCCTCGCCTTCCTCGCCCTCGCGTTCTTCTGGCCCCTCGCGGACGTGTTGCGGCTCGGCCTCCAGGTGGACGGCCGCTGGACGGGCGACCGCCTTTCCGCGCTCCTCGCCGACCCTTACGTGCGACGGCTCCTCCTCTTCACCCTCGACCAGGCCCTGCTCTCGGCGGCGGTGAGCCTGGGGCTTGGGTTCCCGCTCGGGTGGCTCCTCACCCGGTATCGGTTCCCAGGGAAAGGCCTCGTGCGCGCGTTCACCCTGGTTCCGTTCGTGCTGCCCTCGATCACCGTGGCCCTTGGGTTCATCCTGTTCTTCGGCCGCGCCGGCTACCTCAACCGGTTTCTCATGGGGGCGTTCGGCCTCGGAGAGCCCCCGATCCGCGTCCTCTACACCCTGTGGGGGATCGTGCTCGCCCACGCGTTCTACAACGCCCCGGTGGTGGCACGGTTCGTGAACGTGGCCTGGGAGCGGCTGGACCCGACGCTGGTCGAGGCGGCTCGGGTGTTGGGAACTGGGCCCGTCCGGGCGTTTCTGACCGTCACCCTGCCGCTATTGCTCCCGGCGGTGCTGTCCGCCCTCGCCCTCGTGTTCGTCCTGTGTTTCCTGTCGTTTTCCATCCCCCTTGCCCTGGGCGGGGCCCGCTACGCCACGGCCGAAGTCGGGGTTTATCTCTTCGCCCGGGTGTACGTGGACTTCCCGCGGGCGGCGGCGTTGGCGACCCTGATGCTGGGGATCTCGCTTGCGCTGACGTACCTGTACCTGCGCGGCGGGGGGCTGTTCCAAGCCCGGGCCGGTGGGGTCCGGGGTCAGCCCACGGTCCCGCTTCTGTCCCGCAACCGGCCGATCCGGTCCCTGTGGCTCGGGTACCTCTTCCTCGCGGCCCTCGTGTTCCTGGGCCCGATCGCCGCGGTGGTCGCCGACTCGTTCCTCCGGGCGGCCCCAGGGGCAGGGAGTCCCACCCTGTACTGGTACCGCCTCATCTTCTCCCCGGCCTGGAATCCCTTTCTCGAGTCCTCGCCCGCAGGAAGCGTGGAGACGAGCCTCGTCGTCGCCGCCGGGGCCACCGTCCTGGCCCTGGCCCTGGGGGTGGCGGTCAGTTGGACCTTGCACCGGGTCCGATCCCGGGCCCTGGAGACCCTGCTCATGGCCCCGCTCGCCGTATCGTCGGTGGTGCTGGGCCTGGCCCTCCTCTTCGCGTTCCGCCGGCCGCCCCTGGCGGCCGTGGGCCGTGGGCCGTGGGCGATCGTGCTCGCCCATGCCCTGATCGTGTACCCGCTCGTGGTGCGGGCGATCCGCCCGCTCTGGGAGGGCCTCGATCCCAGTTGGGTGGAGGCGGCGCGGACGCTCGGGGCCCGGCGCCTGGCGGCGTTCTTCACCGTGGAGCTGCCCCTGCTCCGGGGCGGGGTGCTTGCGGCCGGGGCGTTCGCGTTCGCCCTATCCTTGGGAGAGATGACCGCGGTGGCGATGCTCGCAGGAGCCGGGGTGACGACGATGCCCCTTGCCATTTACCACTTCCTCTCCGCGCGTGAGTTCGGGGCGGCGTCGGCGATGGCCACGGTGCTCATCGCGGTCACGGCCGCGGCGGCGTGGGCCTGGGACCGGGCCGGGGCACGGTGGCTGGGGAGGGACCATGGCGGCCGTTGAGGTCCGGGAGCTCGTGAAGCGGTTCGGCCCGGTGGTGGCCGTAGACCGGCTGTCCCTGGCCGTGGGAGACCGGGAGGTCGTGGCCCTCCTTGGCCCGTCCGGCTGCGGCAAAACCACGGTCCTGCGCGTGATCGCCGGCCTGGAGCGGCCGGACGAGGGGCAAGTGCTCCTCGCCGGCCAAGACGCCACCGCCTGGCCGCCGGAGGCCCGCGGGGTGGGCCTTGTGTTCCAGAACTACGCCCTGTTTCCTCATCTCTCCGTGGTCGGGAACGTCGCCTACGGCCTCCGGTTCAAGCGTGGCGTGGACCGGAAGAGGCGGGTACGCGAGCTTTTGGAATTGGTGGGCCTTGCGGGCTACGAGCGGCGCCGGCCCCACGAGCTTTCCGAGGGCCAGAAGCAGCGCGTGGCCCTGGCGAGGGCTCTGGCCCCGGCGCCGCGGGTGCTCCTCCTCGACGAGCCGCTATCGGCGCTGGACGCGGCGTTGCGCAAGGAGCTGCGCGGAGAGCTGCGCCGGATCCTAAGCGACCTCGGGATGACCGCGGTGTACGTGACCCACGACCAGGAGGAGGCGCTGGCCCTGGCGGACCGGGTGGCGGTGATGCGGGCCGGACGCGTGGAGCAGGTGTCCCGGCCGGAAGACCTCTACCGGAGCCCCCGGACCCCGTTCGTGGCGTCGTTCCTGGGGCGGGCCAACCTGTGGCTGGGGCGGGTGGTGGCGGTGGACGGGGACCGGGCGGCGGTTGAGGTGGCTGGGGAGCGGTTCGCGGCGGTGGGCGAGGAGGTTGCGGCCGGGGACGAGGTGTATCTCTTCTTCCGCCCGGAGGCGGTTGCGGTGGGCGAAGGGCCGTACGTCGCGGAGGTCGAGCGCGCGGAATACCTCGGCGACCGGTGGGAGGTCCATGCCCGGTTCCGCGGCCTGCCCCTCGTGGTGCTCGTCCCGGGGCCCCCGGACGCCCACCTCCGGTTCGCCCTTCCCCGGGCGCAGGTCATCCCGCACCGGCCCTAGCGAAGGGCCCTGTTCTGGACGACGCGGCCCGGTCCTCGTCTCCGCAGAGAGCGAGAGGCATCAAGTGGGAGAAGTACGAAGACGCAAGCCGGAGGACCTGCGGGCCAGCCCCGGCTTGCAGGAGTGGGCTTGGCGCCCCCGTCCGGTCACTACTTCAGGGCCTCCTCGAGGGCGAACGCGCGGTAGGGGGAAAGCGCGTCCAGGATCTCCCGGTCTTCCGCGGTCACGCTATCGGCCACCATCCGGGCCAGAAGCTCGCCCAACCCCGGCCCAAGCATCACCCCCTGCCCGCACATCCCGATCGCCAGGAGGTACCCGTCCACCTCGCGGGCCCAGCCCACGAGCGGGGAGCCGTCCGGGGTCATCGGGTACAGGCCCCGCCACGTCCGCCGTACCCGCAGGTTGGCGAGCCTCGGCATGAGCTCGATCATGCGCCGCGCCACCATCGGCAGGAACGTGCTCGTCTCCCGCCGGTCCTCACCCCAGATCGGCGGCTGGGGGGTGATGCAGAACGCGAGCTGACCGGATGCGAGCTGGTGGAAGTAGTGGTTGGCCGACCCCGGCGCGGGGCGGATGTCCACCACCATCGGGTCGAGGAAATGGGCCACCGGCTCGGTGATCCCGGCCTCATGGGAATCGGGGCTCACGGGGTGGTCCAGCCCCAGGAGCGCCCCCACCTCCCGGGCCCACGGGCCGGCGGCGTTCACCACCACGTCCGCCCCGTATTCGCCCTTGTCCGTACGGACCGCGCGCACCCGCCCTCCCCGGACCTCGATCCCGGTCACCCGCTCGCCGAACCGGAACGTGGCCCCGCACCGCACGGCCTGGTCGTAGAACGCATGGGCAGCAAGGAGCGGGGAGCAGTGGCCATCGTTGGGGGCATAGGTCCCGCCGCGGAGGCCCCGCGGGTTGAGGTCCGGTACGATCTTGAGGAGCTCCCGTGCGTCGTACCAGTCGATGGAAAGGCCGTAGGCACGTTGGACCACGAGGAGGTCCCTGAGGGTCTTCTCCTCGCGGGGGGCGTAGGCGACGAACACGTACCCCCCGCTCTTCCACTCGATGTCGTGGCCGTAGGCTTCTTGCCACGTGGACATGATCTCGATCGTGCGCAAGGATAGGCGGATCTTGGCCGGGTCGGAGTGGGTGGCCCGCACCCCGCCGATCGCCGCCTTGTTCGAACCCTGGCCCACGCTCGGGAACCGGTCGAGCACGAGGACCTCGACCCCGGCACGGGCCATCGCCCACGCCGCCGGGGTGCCCACGCTCCCGGCCCCGATGATCACCACGTCGTAGTGAGCCCTACCCATCGCGCTCCTGCCTCACCCCGGCGAACACGCCCAGCGGGACCTCGATGAACAGGGGGCGCGGGACGTAGTCGGTTACTTCTTCTTCCGGGACCCCCTCTTCCCGGAACAGGCGCTTGATGAGGGGGCCGCAGGTCTTCCCGCCGCAGGCGCCCATCCCGGCCCGGCTGATCGCCTTGATCTCGTTCATGTCCCGGCACCCGTTGCGGATGAGCTCCCGGACCTCCCCGGCGGTGACCCGCTCGCAGCGGCACACGATCTGGTCGTCGGGGAGGCGCCCGATGGCCTCGGGGAGCGGCTCCGCAGCCCACGGCACCTGGACCCGCACCCCGGCGATGCCCTTGGCGATCGCCTTGGGGGCTCGAACCTTGAGGAGCACCGTGCGGTCGTTGCGGGGGATCGCCCGGACCTCGACCACCTCAACCTCCCCTAAGGCCGCCCCGCCCACGTCGACCACGGTCACCACGTCCCCGACCTGGACCCGGTCCTGGGCGAACTCGAACGGGATGGTGACGGTGGGCATCTCCGGATCCTTCCTGAAATCCACAAGGGTGATCGCCAGGCCCGGGCAGATCACGACGCACCGCTCACAGCCGATGCAGCTCTTTCCGAGGTTGGGCCCGAGGAACTCTGGGACCTTGCGGATGTCGCCCGGGTCGATGTGGATGAGCCCCTGCGGGCACACCGAAGCGCACGGGTTGCACGGGATCTCCTCCACGCAGTGGAACACGGGGAACACCCCGTCCTCCTGCGGCGGGGGCGTGGGCGGGATACGATCTCCTGGCCTCGACTTGAGGACCTCGGCCATCCGGACCCAGTCCTCGGGGACTTCGGCAGTCTCAGCTCCCAAAGCCCGGGCGATCCTGAGGCCCGCGATCTTCCCGGAGAAGATGGCCGCCGACGCCTCGGCGATCTCCGCGGCGTCCCCGGCGGCGAAGGCAGGCATCCCGAACGCGAGGGCCTTCCGGTAGAAGTAGAACTCGTCCACCGGATCGAGGCCCACCGCCACAAGCACGGTGTCACAGGCAAACGAGCGCTCCGTCCCCGGGATGGGGCGGAACGCCTCGTCCACCCGGGCGATGGTCACCGACTCCACATGGTCCCGGCCGTTCGCGGAGACGATGGTGTGCGAGGTGTAGATGGGCACGCCCAGCCGGGCCAGCTTGTCCCGGTGGACCTTGTACCCACCGCACTCGGGCAGCGCCTCCACCAGGCCCACAACCTCGATCCCGGCCTGGAGGGCGTGGTAGCCCGCGATCAGCCCTACGTTTCCCCCGCCCACGATGAACAGGCGCTCCGCAGCCCTTACCAGGTCCCGATTCACCAGGGTCTGGAACGCCCCGGCCCCGTACACGCCGGGAAGGGTGTTCCCCTTGAACACGAGCGACCTCTCCCGCGCCCCGGCCGCCACCAGGAGCACGTCGGGGGCGACGAGCACGTACTCGTGCCCCTCGCGCAGGATGCCGACCTTGCGGTCGCTGAACACGGCCAGGGCCGTGGAATTGAGCCACACCTCCACAGATGGGCAGGCCCGCACCTCGCGCTCGAGCCGTTCGGCGATGTCGATGCCCCGCGTCCCGGCGTAGACGGCGTCGATCGACCCGAAGAACCGGTGGGTCTGGAGGACGAGCTTCCCCCCGAGGCGGTGCTTGTCGTCCACGAGGAGGGCATTGATCCCCCGCTTCCCGAGCTCAATGGCCGCGGACATCCCGGCTGGGCCGCCGCCGATGATCAGGACCGGGACGGCGATCGTCGCGATCTCCCGCATCGGCGGGGGCGCGTCCACCTTGGGCAAGGCCGGAAGTCCCCCCATCGGCTCCACCCGCATCCCCGGCCGGACGAGGGTCATGCACGCCTTGACCGGCTTCCCATCCGCGATCACCAGGCACTGGGCGCATTGGCCGTTGGCGCAGAAGATCCCCTGGGGCGCGCCGTCCTTGGGGTGGTGACCGAAGATCCGCACCCCGCCCGCGTAAAGCGCGGCGGCGATCGTCTCCCCGGGGTACCCCTGCATCGTCTGGCCAGCGAACGCGAACGTGAACGGCTCCCCCCGCTCGACGGGGAGGATCGGATGTGCCTCAATCCGCATCGCCATCACCCATGGCGGTCGAGTTCCTGGGGGGGTGGACGGGCATTCCCCTCCAACTTCGACCCGCCCCGCGGGCGAACCCGGGGAGCGCCGCAGGGGGTGCGGCGGGACAAGCTGACACGGCGAGCGCGGTTCGCATCCGCGGACCCGTTGGCACAAGGCGATTGTACCGGGGGGTCTCGCCCGTGTCATGCCGGGGGAAACGGCGTGGCCGAGAGCCGAGCCACGGCCGTGCCAGCAGGAGCCGCAGGGCAAGGGAGAGGAGCCCGCCCAACGATGCGCTCAGGATCGGGATGGTGGAACCGAGAACTGGGCCCATGCGTGTGCCCTACGTCCAACTGGCCTGCGCCGGGTTCGACCCGGATCCGCGCCGCCCTCCCTCCCGGGATGCGCACCGTCACTTCCCCGGACCCGCCGACGAGGGTCGCTTGCAGTCGGCCGCGCGCGGGCAGGGTGACCGTCGCCGTCCCGTCCCCGGCCCGCACGATGAGCTCGGTCAGGTTCAGGCCGAAGAGATACGGAGGGAAGGCCGGGGCGACGTTCGGTGACGAGCGTGAAGCGGATCATGTCTCCGAGCTGGACTAAGTTCCACTTCACCTGGTCGTGCCAAGCGATGGTCAGGGTGCCGGCGACGAACAGGGCGGGATCAGGGGCGGCGCGGACGAGGACCGTGCCCACGTGCCCCACACGTCCCACGGGACAAGGCCGACGAGGGCGTCGGACCGGCTACGGTACAGTTTCGCCATGGACACCCGTTGTGAATCGGCCGATGGCCGTGCTAACCCAATTCAGTGTACCACCTGAAGTCGAGCAGGGCACATGGGCGACCTAGGACCACCGGACATGAAGGCGGTAGACTTGGCTCAACAATGGCGACGGTGGACACGCTTTCGGACCCGGCAGCGGTCCTATGCGTTCTCTTTCTGGTGGCCGCCATCCTGTCCTTCCGCCGGCTGGGGTGGCTGGGCCGGGGGTTGTTCATGGTGGGACTAGCCGCGTTGTATTTCCTGAGCACGCCAGTCGGGGCCGACCTGCTCCTGCGGCCGCTGGAGACCCGGTATCCACCGCTCTTCTCCGCGCCGAACGCGGACGTGGCGGCGATCGTCGTCCTCACCGGTGGCGAGGGGTGGGACGGAGGACGGCCGATCACCAGCGCCCTGTCCAGTTCGTCCACCGACCGACTGGTGGAGGCGATCCGGGTGTGGCGGATGCTGGGGGAGGGTGTACCGATCCTGTTCGTGGGCGGGATCGGGGAGCCGGGAGGGCACGCGGAGGCCCCGCTCATGGCCCAAGCGGCGATCGCCCTGGGCGTCCCCCAGGAGGCGCTGTCGTGGGAGGCGGCGTCCCGCAACACCTACGAGAACGCCCTGGCGGTGCGGGAAATGCTGGGGGATCATCGGTTCGTGCTCGTGACCTCGGCCGTGCACATGCCCCGGGCAATGGCGGTGTTCCAGAAGCTCGAGATGGACCCGATCCCCGCCCCCGGCGGCTACGGGACCCGCACCGGCCGCGACGCCTGGGACTACGTGCCCCACAGCCAAAGCCTCTGGTATTCCGCCCGGGCGATCCGCGAGCACCTGGCCTTCCTGTGGTACCGCCTCCGCTACCGCTGACCGCCGTTGTAGCCGCTGGAAAAGACCGGTAGAATGGGTAGGGTGACCTCGTTCATGTGCCTTGCCGTGCCAACCCGGGTGGTGGCGGTGAACGGAAACCTGGCCACTGTGAACGTCCAGGGGGTCCACGCTCAGGCCCGGCTGGACGCGCTGGGGGAGCCGGTGGCCGTCGGGGATTACCTCCTCGTCCACGCCGGGTTCGCCATCCGCCGCCTCGACCCGGAGGATGCGCGGGAGACCCTGCGCTTGTTCGACGAGATCTTCGCCCTCCAAGCCGAGGATGGCTGAACGGGTCGCCCTCCCCCGGGGAGGAGGAAAAGACTCCGCCCTTCTCCACAAGGGGGCATCGGGAGGTCGGTGTGCCTCACACGGGGTTTGAGATGAGCCCAGATCCTTTTCGGTTGCGGGACCCGCTGCGGGCACGGGCGTTCGCCGACCTCCTCGCCCGGCACGCCCCGCCCCGGCCGGTGCGCATCGTCCACGTGTGCGGGACCCACGAGATCACCATCGCCCAGCACGGCCTGCGCGAGCTCCTCCCGGACGGGGTGGAGGTGTTGGAGGGCCCGGGGTGCCCGGTGTGCGTGACCTCGACCCGGGACCTGGACCGGGCGGTGAAACTGGCCGAGTCGGGGGCGATCGTGTGCACGTTCGGGGACATGACCCGCGTCCCGGGAACGCGCCGCACCCTGGCCGAGGCCCGCGCCGAAGGGGCGGACGTGCGCGTCGTCCTCTCCGCCGCCGATGCTGTGACCATCGCCCGCGAGCACCCCGACCGGCCAGTGGTGTTCTTCGCGGTGGGGTTCGAGACCACTGCCCCCGGCACCGCCGCCGTGCTCCTCGAAGGCCCGCCCGCCAACTTCTCCGTGCTTTGCACCCACAAGCTCATCCCCCCCGCCCTCAGTGCCCTCATGTCTACCCCTCCCGTGCACATCGACGCGTTCCTCGCCCCCGGGCACGTGTCCACGGTGATCGGCGCCCGCGCCTACGCCGGGGTGGCGGAGCGGTTCCACGTGCCCATCGTCATCGGAGGGTTCGAGCCGTTGGATGTCCTGTACGCCCTGTGGCTTGCCCTGCGCGAGCTCCGGGAAGGGCGGGCCGAGGTGGTGAACGCCTATCCTCGGGCGGTGACCGCGGATGGCAACCGCCGCGCCCAGGAGCTTCTCGCCCGCGCGTTTGAGCCCTGCGATGCCGTGTGGCGGGGGATCGGCACGATGCCCGCCTCCGGCCTGCGCATCCGCGAGGACCTGGCCCGCTGGGACGCGGAACGACGGTTCGCGATCGAGGGCGAACCCGAGGAAGAACGTCCGCCGGGCTGCCGGTGCCCGGACGTGCTCATGGCCCGGGCCGTGCCCGCCGACTGTCCCCTGTTCCGCACCGCCTGTACCCCGCTCTCCCCAGTGGGGCCGTGCATGGTGGGGGCAGAGGGGGCGTGCCACGTGTGGTACCGGTACGGAGGGAGGCCGAAGCTGTGACCAGGCGCGAAAGCGACCGGGTGACCACCCTCCACGGGGCGGGCGGTGAGCCCGCAGGGAAGCTCCTCGCCGAGCGGATCCTGCCCCGGTTCAAGCTCAGGAGCGCTGGCCCGATCGGCCTCGATGCCCTGGACGATGGGGCGGTGCTTGAGCTTCCCCCCGGCCAGGTGGTCGTGAGCACCGACAACCACGTGGTGAAGCCGATCTTTTTCCCCGGCGGCGACATCGGCCGGCTCGCCGCGTGCGGGACGATCAACGACCTCGCGGTGATGGGGGCGCGGCCGGTGGCGATGACGATGGGGCTAATCCTGGAGGAGGGGTTCCCGTTGGCCGACCTCGACCGGGTCCTGACCTCGGCAGCGGAGGTGCTGGCCGAAGTGGGGGTGGCCCTCGTGGCCGGGGACACCAAGGTAATGGGGAAAGGGGAGCTGGACGGAATCGCCATCAATACCACCGGGATCGGAGTCGCAGCGCGAGCGATCTCCGACGCCGGCCTTCGGGTGGGGGATGCGATCTTGATCACGGGGACGATCGGCGACCACGGCATGGCCCTCCTCGCCGCTCGGGAGGGATTCGCTCTCCAGACCCAGCTCGAAAGCGATGTAGCCCCTCTGTGGCCACTGGTGGCGCAAGCCCTGCAAGTCGGCGGGATCACGGCGATGAAGGACCCTACCCGGGGCGGGCTCGCCGCGGCCCTGAACGAGATGGCAAGGAAAGCCCGGGTGGGGATCGAGGTCCGTGAGGCGGACATCCCCCTTCGGCCCGAGGTCCAGGCCGTATCCGAGCTCCTCGGCATCCACCCCCTCGAGGTGGCGTGCGAGGGGCGGGCCGTGATCGGGGCCGCCCCTGACCGAGCGGACGCGGTCCTCGCCGCCCTCCGCGGCCATCACCTCGGCCAGGATGCCCGGATCATCGGCCACGCCATCCCCGACTACCCGGGCCGGGTGATCCTGGACACCGGGATCGGGGGCCGGCGGTTCCTGGAGATGCCCATCGGCGACCCGGTCCCCCGCATCTGCTGAAGGACATCCGAAGGCTTGCGGCGCACGCTGTGGGGAGAAGGGGGATCGGGGATAATCGAGTGCCGTGGACGATACGCGGTTTCTGGACAAGCTTGCCCAGTCGTTCGGCGGGCCAGGCCAGCTCCCCGGGGCCCTCCCGGCCGCGGCCTCCGGCCCGGACCTCGGCCCGGCCGAGGAGCTGGTCACCCCGTTCGGCCCGTGCCTGCGGTTGGTCTCGGGCCACGCGGTGCACCTTGCGTTCCCCGCGCCCGCCCTGGCCGAAGGAGCGGTGGCCCAGGCACTGAGCCTCCTCTATGGGGTGGGCCCGGTGCGGGAGGAGGGCCTCCGCGCTTCCGGCGTGCGCACCCTTGCCGATCTCGCCCATCATCCCCGGCACGGGGCGGAGGCACGGCGGTGGCTGGCGGCCCTGGCCGGACGGGATCTCCCCACCCTGTATCGGGGCATCTGCCGGTGGTACTCCGCGTCCCACACGCTCCTCCTCTACCTCCTCGCCCTGGCCAGCCCGCAAGAACTCGTGTTCCTCGACCTCGAGTCCCTAGGCCTTTCTGGCCTCCCCACGTTCCTCGCCGGGGTGGGCCGCCTGGACGGCAAGGGCCTCCGCGTCCACCAGTACCTGGCCCGGTCGCTTGGCGAGGAGCCGGCCATCCTGTGGGCGCTCCTCACCGAGCTCCCCGCCCGGCCGTTCGTCGTCTCCTATAACGGCAAGGCTCACGATTGGAACCACCTCCAGGCGCGGCTTGCCTACCACGGCCTCACCCCCCTGCCGGAGGCGGCGCACCTCGATCTCCTGTTCTTCGCCCGCCGGCGGTGGGGCCGGGACCTCGCGGACTGTTCGCTCGCCCAGGTGGAGCGGGCCGTGCTCGGGCTCTCGCGCGCGGTGGACGTGCCCAGCGCGTACGTGCCCGCGTGTTATCAGGCGTACCTGCGCACCGGATCGGTCGCTCCCCTCGTCCCGGTGGTCGCCCACAACCGCGAGGACGTGACCACGTTGGCCCGCCTGCTCGCGGTGCTCCTCGCGGAGGTGGCCGAAGGTGCCTGACCTCCTCTCTCAGCTGGAACGGGAGCCTTGGTACCGAGGGCAGGTGATCCAGGTGGAGGAGGTCCCGCCCCGGCCGGGCGTCTACGCCGACCCTCCGCCAGCCCTTCCCTCTTCGGCGCGGGCCTGGCTTGAGGATCAGGGGATTCGGCTCTTCGCCCACCAGGCCCAGGCCATGGCCCACCTCCTCGCCGGACGGGACGTGGTCCTGGCCACCGGGCCTTCGTCCGGAAAGACCCTGGCCATGGCCCTCCCGGTGGTGGCGGCGCTCGCCCAGGACCCCACGGCCACCGCCCTCCTCCTCTGCCCGATGAAGGCCCTGGCCCAGGACCAGCTCGGGAAGTGGACCGCGCTCGCCCGGGCGCTCGGGGTGGCAGGGGCGGTGGGGGTGTACGACGGGGACACCCCGGCCCACCGCCGGCCGCGGCTCAGGAGCGAGGGGCGGATCCTCCTCACCAACCCCTATGCCCTCCATCAGTACCTGGAATGGCACCACCGCTGGGCCCCGTTCCTGCGCGGGGTGCGGTTCGTGGTCGTGGACGAGGGTCACTGGTACCGGGGCGTGTTCGGGTCCGGGGTCGCCCTCCTCCTCAGGCGCCTGGAGCGGGTGCTCGGCCGCTACGGCGCGACCTGGACATACGCCCTGGCCTCGGCCACGGCCGGCGATCCCCGCCTCCTCGGGGAGAGGCTCCTCGGCCGGCCGGTAGCGGTGGTGGACGCGGACGGCTCGCCTCAAGGGAGGCGCACGTGGTGGTTCTGGGAGCCGGACCGCGATCTCCAGCTGTCCCCATTTCAACAGGCGGTGCGGCTCGCCGCGTTCCTGGCGCGGGAAGGCCAGCAGACGCTGGCGTTCCTGCCCTCCCGCCGGATGGCCGAGGCCCTGGCCCAAGCGGTGCGGAAGACATGGCCAGGGCAGGCCGTGGCCGCGTACCGCGCCGGCTACCGCCCGGAGGAGCGGCGGGCGCTGGAGGGGGGCCTGCGCGACGGGACGCTGCGCCTGGTGGCTTCCACCTGTGCCCTGGAGCTGGGGGTGGACGTGGGCGGGCTGGACGCGGTGGTGCTCGTGGGCTACCCGGGGTCGGTGGCCTCGGCCCGCCAAGAGGGCGGGCGGGCGGGCCGGGCCGGCCGCGATGCCCTGGTGGTGTACATGCCCCAGGACGATCCCCTCGACCGCTACTTCCTCCATCACCCGCGGGAGCTCGTGGACGGGGTGGCGGAGGCGCCGGTGCTCAACCCCGGCCATCGGGAGCTCGCCGTCCGCCATCTCCTGTGCGCCGCCGCCGAGCTCCCCTTGCGCCGTGAGGACCTGCCGCGCTTGGGCGCCACCGCTGAGGATGTGGCCGCCCTCGAGCAGGCTGGGCTCCTCGCCGCTACCCCGAGCGGTTGGTCGTACGCGGGCCGGGTCCGGCCGGCCGAGGCGGTGTCCCTGAACGCCCTCACCGCCCGCCAGGTGCAGCTCGTGGTGAACGGGAAAGTCCTGGAGACGTGGGACGAGCTCCGGGCGCGGCGGGAGGCGTTCCCCGGGGCGGTGGTTGCCCACCAAGGGGAGCTGTTCCGGGTACGGGCGCTGGACCTCGACCGCGGGGTGGCCGAGGCCGAGCCGTCTCCCGACGAGCTCACCACCAAGGCCCTCGCCGTGGAGGAGGCGCGGATCCTCGCCCCCATTGCGCTCGCGCGGGATGTGGCGTTCGGCCGGATCCACGTCCGGGAGACGATCTCCGCGTACAAGGTGCTCGACCGGGGCCGGGTGGTGGACGTGCGGCCGCTCGATCTTTCGCCGGTGGAGTTCGAATCGGAGGGGGTATGGCTGATCCTTGACTCCGCCGCCGTCCCTGCTGCGGCCCTCCCTGGCGGGCTGCACGGGGCGGAGCACGCCCTGGTGGCGCTGGTCCCGCTTCTCGCCCGGTGCGAGCCCGGGGACGTGGGCGGGGTCGCCTCACCGCTCCACCCGGACACCGGGCGGCCCACGGTGCTCGTCTACGACGCGTTCCCCGGGGGGATCGGGATCGCCTCCATCCTGTACGCGCGGGCCCAGGAGTGGATCGGGCGCACCGCCGCCCACCTCACCGCCTGTCCGTGCCGGGACGGCTGCCCGCGGTGTGTGCTCTCCCCGCGGTGCGGGACCGGGAACCAGCCCATGGATAAGGCCGCCGCCCTCCATCTCCTGGGCCATTGGTTGCGGAAAGGGCATGGCACTCTGGGTTAGGCGCGGCCGGAGCCGGTGGGAAGAGGTGCGTTCCCTCGCGCCCTATCTCCCGCCCCAATACCTGCACATTGCCCCGGGCCGTCCCTCCGGCCCGGGGTGGCGCCTGTCGTGGACCGTGGGGCCGGAGTACGGAGCCGACGCGTTCCCCGAGCTCCTCGACGCGCTGCTTGCGGTGTCCCGGACCCTCCCCGGCGAACCGGGGTTGGCCCGGGAGGAGCCCACCGGCGAGCTCGTCCCCACCGAGGCCATCGCCCCGTTCCACCCTGCCGCGTTGTGGGGCTTGGGTGCGTCCTGTGCCGCGTGCTGCGCGACCCGGCCCGCTGGCTCCTCACCCTTCACGTGGCCCGCCCCGGCCCGGGGAAGATCGTGGCCGCGGCCGTGGAACGGTACATGGGGGGGTGGTGGCCGGTGCTCCACGCGCTACGACGGGCCTGCTCGGGGGGAGAGGGTGGGGAGGGGCCGATGGCCCCCCGTGGGCAGTGGGGCTCCCGCTAGTCGCAGTTCCCGAAACAGATGTTGACCTTGATTTGCCACCGCCCGTCCGGGCCGAGGTACCAGCAAATGCCGGTCCCGCTCGGACAGCCGCCGATGAAGAAGTGCCAGGTCCCACCCGGATCACAGAACCAGCTGGCCCCGGGCGGGGCGGGCGTGACCCCGAAGCACGGGGGACACGGCCCGATCCCGAAGCACGGCGGGCACGGCCAGAACTCATAGCCCGGGCTGGGCAGGATCTGAACGGTCGTCCAAGCGGTAACGCAACACCCACAGCCCGGCTCGGGCACGAGCCCCAGGACCCGGGCCCGGCCAGCATCGACGTCCGGGCCGAGGAGGGGATAGGGCTCGGCGGACGTGCCGGGCGAGAAAGCAAGCGGGTTGGTACAGGCCACGATCTGCAACGTCTCCATCCCACCAGGCGGGGTAACCTCAAGCTGGTAGGTCGGCCGGTCCGGCAGGGTGTGGATCCCAGCGGGCACGTACGGATTCGGCGACCAGAAGTTGGGGAAGAGCTGGCGCACCCGCCCCGACGGCTCGATGTCGAAGATGTACACGTAGGCCGGCTGGGACACGTAGAAGAAGATCCTTGCCTCCTCACCGATGGTGTACTGCGGCCGCTCAGTCCAGATGGACACGGAAAAGCCCGGGATGGGCGCCGGCACGATCCCCAGCGGGGATACGCCGGACTGAGCCATCCCCAGGACCGCACCGAGGACGAGCGATACCAGGACGAGCCATTTACGCATCGGTTATCACCTCCACCGGATATACACCGCGGCCGGGGCCCGGGTTCACCTCGGTTCGGCTGGCAAGCCCATTGGGCCACGGCTATCATCCTTTGGCCATGGCAATCACGCGTCCGGTAGGGATTGCCCACCTCACCGGGGAACGCCTGCGGCAGGCTGTGGCCGCCGGAGCGCAGAAGGTCATCGCCTCCGCCGACCAATTGGATGAGATCAACGTGTTCCCGGTGGCCGACTTCGACACCGGGAAGAACTTGGCCGCCACGATGTGGGCCATCCTCCAGGAACTGCGCGGGGCCCGGCGCCAGCCGGTGGCCGAGGTCTCCCAAACTGTCGCCCAGGCCGCGCTGCACGGGGCGCGGGGGAATTCCGGGGTCATCGTGGCCCAGTTCTTCCAGGGGCTGGCCGAGGGGTTAGCTGGGAAGCTGCGGGTGGACGTGCCCGCCTTTGCCCACGCCGTGCGCCGGGCCGCGGAACGGTCGTGGGAGGCGTTGGCAACCCCGAAGGAGGGGACGATCCTGTCCGTGATCTCCGCGTTCGCCGCCCGGGTGGAAGAGCTGGCCCGGGGGATGGCCGACTTCGTGCCCCTGGTCAAGGAAGGGTTCACGGCGGCGGAGGCGGCCCTGGAACGGACCCGCGGGGCCCTTCCCGCCCTGCGCGCGGCCGGGGTGGTGGACGCGGGGGCGCTGGGGTTCGTGCGGTTCCTGCAGGGGATCCTCCACTACATCGCCACCGGGCACACGGAGGAGGTCGGCCGGGCCGGGGTCACCCCTACCCCGGAGAAGGCCCAAGTCAAGTACGACCCGGCGGGGGTCGCCTTCCGCTACTGCACCGAGTGCACCGTGCGCGGGGTGGTCCTGCCCCAGGTCGCGGTCAAGGAGGCGCTCTCCACCCTGGGCGACTCGGTGGTGGTGGCCGGGTCCGCAACCTTCCTCCACCTTCATGTGCACACCAACACCCCGGCCCGGGTCGTGGAGGTGGCCCGCGGCTTCGGCGAGGTGGCCGAGGAAAAGGTGGACGACATGTGGGCCCAACACGCCGAGGCCGCCGGGGAGGCGGTCAAGGGGGAACTGGTCGTGGTGGTGGACACGTCCTGCGATCTCCCGGAGTTCCTCATGACCCGGTACCGGATCCCCATCGTCCCCTTGCGGGTGCGGGTGGCAGGCCAGGAGTTCAAGGACCGGATCGAGCTCACCGTCCAGGGGTTCTACGAGCGGATGAAGGAGGGCGCGGACACGGGCACCTCGCAACCGCCGCCCGGGGACTTCCTGGACATGTTCCGCCACCTCGGCCAGCGCTACGCAGGGGTGCTGGCGGTGCTGTTGGCGAAGGGCCTCTCCGGGACGTGGAGCGTGGCCGCCCAGGCCGCGGGGGAGCTGGCGCGGGAGGGGATCCGGGTCGAGGTGGTGGACTCGGGGACCCTGTCCGGGGGGCTGGCCCTGGTGACGTGGGCCACGGCCAAGGGGGTCCAAGCCGGCCTCGGGCTCGCTGCGGCGGGGGCACTGGCTCGGGAGTGCTCGGAGCGGGTCCGGTTCTGGGCGGCGCTCCCAGACCTGCGGCCGCTGGCCCGTTCCGGGCGGGTGCCGTGGGCGGCGGGGTGGCTGACCGGCCGGGCCCGCCTGGGGCTGGTGGTAGCGGTCACCGGTGGCAACATCCACCCGGTGGCCCCGGCCTTGGGCACGGGAGGACTGGTGGGGCGGCTGGCCGCCCTCGCCGGCAAGGCCGTGGCGGACATGGAGCGCCCAGCGGTGATCATCCCCCATGCGGTGGCCATCGGCGCCGCCGAGGCCCTCGCCGGCCGGATCGGCGAGGTCTGCCGTTCCCCGGGGCTTGAGGTGCACCTGGTGGACGCCTCCCCGGCGCTCGGCGTCCACGCCGGCCTCGGCGCGTTCGGGGTCGGGGTGCTGGACATGGGCTGGGTGGACCGGCGGATCGCGGAGCTTGGAGGCCACCCATGACCGCGGTGCCCTTCCTCATGGTGGCGGCGCTTGGCTACCTCATCGGGGGCGTCCCCACCGCGTACCTCGCCGGCCGCCTGCGCGGGGTGGATATCCGCGAGCATGGCTCCGGCAACGTGGGCGGGACAAACGCGGTGCGCGTCCTGGGATGGAAGCTCGGCCTCCCGGTGATGGTCGTGGACGTGGTCAAGGGGTACCTCGCGGGAGCCTGGCTCCCCCGCCTCCCCCTGCCCGGGACGCCCGACCCGGTGTACCTCGCGCTCGCGGCCGGGCTGGCTGCGGTGCTCGGGCACGTGTTCTCCCCGTACCTCCGGTTCCGCGGGGGCAAGGGGGTCGCGACGGGGGCGGGGGTGCTCCTGGCGCTCACCCCGATCCCGGTGGCCATCTGCGCCGCTCTCTTCCTCCTCCTGGCCTTGGGATCGGGAATGGTGTCCGTGGGCTCCCTCGGGGCCGCGGCCGCGCTCCCGCTCACCGTGTTCCTCCTCGGGCGCTACGCCGGGGCCGCGGTCCCACCGGCGATCCAGTGGCTCACGGTAGGGTTGGCCCTGTTCGTGGTCTTCACCCACCGCACCAACATCCGCCGGCTCCTCGCCGGCCGCGAGAACCGGTTCCGTCGGCCGTGGGAGCCGCGGTGACGGCACTGGACTCGGAGGACGAACACGGTGGCCATACCAAGCGCATCCGCTCGTTTTGTCCCCCGCCTGCCCGGGCGCTAGAATGGCGCGCCGGGGTTGTCCGGCTTGCGGATGCAGCGCTTACGGGTATTGCCACGCTGACCGGTTGTTCGTGGTGGGCTCTTCGGTGGGGGATGGGGTGAAGGTCTCCGAGAAGCGGATCGCCGAGTGGTGGGAAGCCCCGGGCATCGACGGCCGGGAGGCATTCGACGAGGAGATCCTCTACTTGAACAGCCTCATCGACGAGATCAAGCTCCCTCGATGGGCAATCCTGGTGCGGGACCTGATGCCGCGCTGGGGGTTTGAGCCCTGTTCCCACCGGTTTCTCGACGGCCTGGAGCAGGTCATGGCCATGATCGGCACGGCCCGGGTGTGCTCCCGGTTCGGCGGGTGCGGCGATATCCCGTTGAGCGTCCATGAGCAGCTGGAGGGGATCGGGAGCGCCCTCGTCCGCTGGGCACGGGCGGAGGGGAACGGCCGGATGGCCAGCGCGGTAGGAGGCTGGCTCGGCCCCCATACCCCGGAGCACGCCGAGGCCGCCCAGGCGATGGGGGAGGCGGCGTTGGCGGTGGGCCATGGCCGAGCGGCGTTGGACGAGGTCCTGGAGCGCTGGGCAGAGCGGGCCCGATCCCCCATGACCCGGGCCTTGGTAGACGGGGACGACGCCCCGCTGGCGGTGCTCCTGCGCCACGCCTGCTGTTTCAACGTGTTGGCGAACCTGGAACGCCTCGCCCAGGGGATCGGCCGGGGCGAGGTGGTACCGGTTCACGTGTGCCTGGACGCCCTGCGCCATGCCCCTGAGCTCGACCCGACCCGCCTTGCCCTCCTCCGGGGGATCGCCGACGCCCTGGCCCACTGGCTCCAGGAGCTCCCGCCCCACGGCGGGTTCGAGGTCCGGGTCTACACGTTCCTTGGACCCCGGGACGAGGTCCGGCGCTGGCTCGTGGCTTCCCTGTACAAAACGCTCAAGCTGTGGCAGGTCCACCTGGATCGCCTGTTGGGCGAGAAGCACAGCTACCTCTCCCTCATCTAAGGTTGCGCCGGGGCCGGCGCTGGTTACCCTTCGGAACGTATGGGTACGTTCGTTCTCGTGCAGCACCCGTTGATCCAGGCCAAACTGACCAAGCTGCGGGACCGGCATACGGATCGGCTGCAGTTCAGGCTCATCCTCGAGGAACTTACCTCGCTCATGGTGTACGAGATCACCCGCGACTTCCCGGTGCGGGAGGTGGAGGTGACGACCCCGCTGGAGGAGACGCGCGGGGTGGAGCTGGCCCAGCCGGTGGTGCTGGTGCCCATCCTGCGGGCCGGGATCGTGATGCTGGACGGGGTATTGTCCCTGATCCCGAGCGCCCGCGTCGGGCACATCGGGCTTTACCGCGATCCGTGCACCCTCCAGCCGGTGGAGTACTTCGTGAAGCTGCCCCCGAACCTGGCCGATGCCCTGGTGATCGTGGTGGACCCGATGCTGGCCACCGGGGGGTCGGCGGCGCACGCCGTGAAGTTGGTCAAGGACCGGGGGGCGAAGGACGTGCGGTTCCTGTGCCTGGTGGCCGCGCCGGAGGGGCTGCGGGCGATGCGAGAGGCCCATCCCGACGTCCCCATCTACGCCGCGGCGCTCGATCGTCAGCTTGACGAACACGGGTACATCCGCCCTGGGTTGGGAGACGCTGGGGACCGACTGTTCGGGACCTGAACGAATCAGGGGGATAAGGTGAAGCGTTGCGCGCTTGTGACCGGGGGTTCACGGGGCATCGGCGCGGCCACGGTGGCGAAGCTGGCAGCGATGGGGTACGACGTGGCCCTGACCTACCGCACCCAGCGCACCGAGGCCGAGAAAGTGGCGGCGGCGGCGCAGCGGTTGGGGCCGCGGGCGGTGGTCCTGCAGGCGGACCTCGCCGACCTCGAGCGGGCCCGGGCTGTGGTCCACGAGGCGGCGGAGGCCCTGGGCGAGCTCCACGTGCTCGTGAACAACGCGGGCTACGTGCAGCGGGTGCCCTGGGATGAGCTCTCGATCGAGGACTGGGACAGGATGCTGCGCGTGGGGTTAAGCGCCGCGTTCGTGTGCGCCCGGGCGGCCGTGCCGTACATGAACGAGGCCGGGTTCGGGCGCATCGTCAACGTGTCCTCGCTCCGCGCCCTCACCGGGGCTGCCCACGGCGTGCACTACGCCGCGGCCAAGGCAGGGCTCCTCGGCCTCACCAAGTCCCTGGCGCTGGCGTTGGCTCCGCTCGGGATCACGGTGAACGCGGTTTGTCCGGGGTTCGTGGCCACCGAGATCAATCGGGAGGCCCTCGCCACGCGGGGGGAGGAGATCCGGGCCCAGATCCCCCTGCGGCGGCCGGCCGAACCGGAGGAGATCGCGGCGGTGATCGCCTTCCTGTGCTCGGACGAGGCAGGCTACATCACTGGGGAGACGGTATCCGTCAACGGCGGAATCCGCATGGACTGACATGGACCGCAAGCGCCTTGCTCTCTCCACCTTCCTTCTCCCCGGGATGGACCTCTGGCGGTGGCTCGCCCTGGCCTCCGACCTCGGCCTGGGCGGGGTGGAGCTGCGCGCCGACCCCGGCATGGCCCACGCCGACGACCTTGGGCCTGTGGACCGACGGCGCCTGCGGGAGGCGGCCCGCGATGCCGGCCTGTGGCTCACCGTCCACATGCCCATCTACGGGGTCAACCTGGTGAGCCCGATCCGATCCCTCGCCGCCGCCTCCCTCGCCGAGGCCGTGGCCACGGTGGATCTGGCAGCCGACCTCGGGGCAGGCCTGGTGGTGGTCCACCCCGGCGGGATCCCCGAGGATTACGCCGCCCTGGATGGGGAGTACGAGCGGGCGTGGCGAAGGTTCATGTTTGCCCTGGCCCTCCTCGTCCCCCACGCCGGTCGCCGCGGGGTGCGGATGGCCCTGGAAAACAAGCAGCAGGGCCGGGATCGGGACCTCATCCTCACCCCGGAGGAGCATGTGCGGGCGCTCGCACCGTTCCCGGAGCTCGGGGCGTGCCTGGATTTCGGGCACCTCCACACCGTGGGCGGGGATCCCCGGGCGTTCGTCGCCGCCCTCGGGAACCGCCTGATCCACGTCCACCTTCACGACAACCACGGCCAGGGGGACGAGCACCTGCCCCTGGGACATGGCGACGCCCCCTACGCGGAGGCCCTGACTGCGCTCTCCGACCATGGGTATACGGGATGCGCCGTCCTGGAGATCCCGGACCAGGCCGGGCTCCGGGAGAGCGCGGCGGTGATCGGGGCATGAAGGCGCCGAAGTGGTACTGGGCGTTCCTCGTGGTCAACGCCGCCATGGGGGCGGCGTCGCCGCTTCTGCCGCTCTATGCGTACCACCTTGGGGGCACCGCCGCCGACGTGGGGGCGATGTCCGCGGCGGCAAGCATGGTGAACGTGATCGGCAGCCTCCTCTGGGGGCGGCTGGCCGACGTCACCGCCCGCCGTCGGCTGTTCGTGCTCCTGAGCTTCGCCGGGTTGTCCTTGGCCTACCTCGCCCTGCCGTTCCTCCTGCGGGTGCCCCAGCTCATCCTCCTCAACGCTGGGGTCTCCCTGGTGTGGACAGCCAGCGCCACCGTGTCCGTCCTCATCCTCCTTGGGAACTTCCCCCGGGCGGACTGGGAGCGGGAGATCGGACGGTTCAACGTGTACTCCGGGGTGGGGTGGACGTTGGGATTGGCCATCGGCGCGGCGTGGACGTCGGTGTTGGTGCGGCTGGTGGGGGAGGGGTGGGGGCTCCGCTCGCTGGGGCTGGTGGTGGCCGTGCTCGCCGCTGCGGCGGCGGCGATGGCCGCCCGGGAGCTCCGGGAGCCGTCGCAGCGGGTGGAGGCCCGTTCGCTCCGGCACTTGGTGGTGGCGGTGGGGAATTTCCTGTACGAGCGGTTCCGCTATGGGCCCACCCATCTCCAGGACGTCCTCCGGCCAAGCCAGCTCCTGCGGTTCCTACAAGGCCGGACCGCGTTCGGGCCGGAGCTCGTGTTGTGCTACTACGGGGCCTTGCTCGCGTTCGTGGGGTTCGCCACGGCGTTCGTCCCGTTCCCCATCTTCGTACGACAGGCTCTCGGGTGGCCGAGCGAGCTCGTGTTCGCCCTGTACGTGGCCCACCATGGGGTGAGCGTGCTCGCGTTCGGGTTGGCGCGGCGGGCCGTGACCAAATGGGGTCACCGCCCGGCGGCGGCGCTGGCGCTGCTCGGACGGACCGGGATCTTCATCGGGTTCGCCGTGGTCGGGGGAACGACGGCGAAGTGGATGTTGCCCATCCTGTTTGGGTTGGCCGGGACGACGTGGTCGTTCTTCCAGCTCGCGGCCACGGCCCTGGTGTCGCGGCTGTCCCCACAAGGGCTTCAAGGGCAGGGGCTGGGCCTGTACAACGCGATCGCCGGGCTGGGGAACGTGCTAGGGGCCTTAGCCGGCGGGTATCTCGCCGAGTTCATCGGGTTCCCGGCCACGTTCCTGTGCGGGGCGGTGCTGGTGTTCCTGACCATGCCCATCCTCCTTGTGGAGGGGCGGCCCGTGTCTTGACGAGCCTCACCCTAGCACCGCGGGGAGCTCACAAGGGCTGCGCCCTCAGCGGGTTGGGCGGTGAACAACCTGGCTCCGGCGGGGATTGCTGGGAACTCGGGTCGCGGCGAACGCCCTCGGTCCCGGAGGGTTACCCCTTCTCCTTGACGGCCACCACCGACATCCCGTTGTAGTAGCCGCAGTGAGGGCAAACCCGATGGGGAAGCCGAAACTCACGGCACTGCGGGCACTCCACCCCGGGCACCATGTGCGCCCGCCAGTGGGTGCGGCGAAGCCTCACTTCCCGATGAGAGCGGCGTGACTTCGGAACTGCTGCCATGAGGACCTCCTTCTCGGCCACCTATTGTGCCGGGGAACGCGCCAAGATCAAGGTCACCGGCCCGTCGTTGACCAGCCCCACCTCCATCTTCGCCCCGAACACGCCGGTCTGAACGGGAATCCCCTGCTCACGCAGCAGGGCCACGAACCGGTTGTACAGGGCCGCGGCCTCCGGCCCCGGGGCCGCCTGGTCGAAGCTTGGGCGAAGGCCGTGGGTCACGTCCCCGTACAGGGTGAACTGGGACACGCACAAGACCTCGCCCCTCACGTCAAGGAGCGAGCGGTTCATGCGGCCGGCGTCGTCAGGGAACACGCGGAGCCGCGGGATCTTCCCGGCCCAGAACCGGGCTTCCTCCTCGCCGTCCCCTTTGGCGAGTCCCACCAAGAGGAGGAGGCCATGGCCGATGCGGGCCACTTCCCGCCCGTCCACGCGGACGAACGCCTCCTTGACCCGCTGGAGGACGATGCGCATCGGGGCTACATCCCTGGGGCATGCAGGCTGCGCAGGTACGCGAGGACCTTGTGGAGATCGTCCAGGGGGAGGTCCTGGAGGTAGGCCTCGATATCCCGGAAAAGCTGGTTTCGCTCCCGTTCCAGGCGGTTCCGCTCCCGGAACGCAGCCTCCGCCAAGCGGTGGGCGGCGTGGTTGACATCTCGTTCCACGAAGTTGACCCGCCACCGGGGCAGCTGGGCGAGGAGGTCCAAGGCCACCTGGTTCAGGTATTGAAGGTTCGGTTCCCGCACCTGGTAGAAGCCGTTGACCTGGTTGGCCACGAGCTGGTTGTCGGTGAGGAACACGGCCTCGTCCGGGGCAAGGCGGATGGCGAGGCGGATCCCCTCGATGAGGGCCTTGTACTCGGCGGCGTTGTTGGTGGTGCGACCGATGAGTTTGGACACCTGCTCGAGGACGTGGCCACGGTCGTCGGTGATGAGGACCCCGATCGAGGACTCACCCGGGTTGCCTCGGGAGCTCCCGTCCACGTTCACGAAGATCTTTTTCATCTCCGAACATCCCCCATAGGGGTCCCCGCGCAACCGTCAGATTGCGCGGGGTGAAGCTATGGGCCCGGCAGGGTTTGAACCTGCGACCAACCGGTTATGAGCCGGCTGCTCTACCCCTGAGCTACGGACCCACGGTGGATGTTAGTCCCTTCTGTCCGGGCCGACAACTCGGCGAGAGGACGCGCCTGGCCGCGGCCACCACCGCGCGAGCGGTGATGCCGAACTTCTCCATCACCACTGGCCCTGGGGCGCTCGCTCCGAAGCGCGAAAGCCCCACCACCTCTCCATCCAGGCCCACGTAGTGCTCCCAGCCGAGCTTCATCCCGGCCTCCACCGCCACCCGTGCCCGCACCCCGGGCGGGAGCACGGCATCCCGGTACCCCTGAGGCTGTCGGTCAAAGAGCTCCCAGCTTGGGAGGGCCACCACCCGGACCCGGATCCCGTCGGCGGCGAGTTCCTCCCCAGCGGCGAGGGCCAGGTGGACCTCGGACCCGGTGGCGATGAGGATCAGATCCGGGACCTCCGGACCCGATTCCCACAGCACGTACCCCCCCCGGTGGAGCCCGTCCGCCCCCGTATACCGGTTGCGGTCGAGCACCGGCAGGTCCTGGCGGGTGAGGATGAGGGCGGTGGGGCCATCATCGCGGCGCAGGGCCGCCTTCCACGCCTCCACGGTCTCGGTCGCGTCTGCGGGACGGATCACGACGAGGTTGGGGACAGAGCGCAGGTTCATGAGCTGCTCGATCGGCTGATGGGTAGGGCCGTCCTCGCCGAGCCCAATCGAGTCGTGGGTGAACACGAACACGGCCGGGGCGTGCATGAGGCTGGCGAGCCGGATCGGGGGGCGCATGTAGTCGGAGAACACGAGGAACGTCCCGGTGAACGGGCGGATCCCGCCGTGGCGGACAAGCCCTACGGCGATGGCGCCCATGGCGTGCTCGCGCACGCCGAAGTGCAGGTTGCGCCCGGCGTAGTTCCACCCGCCCCCCACCGCACCCTGGACCTCGCCGGGGCCGTCCGGGGCCTGGAAGTCCCCGTGTCCCTTGAGCCAGGTCAGGGTGGACGGGTTGAGATCGGCCGAACCGCCGATGAGCTCAGGCACCCGTGATCCCAACGCCTGGAGGACGACCTCGGAGGCCTTGCGCGTGGATGGGCCCTTGGGCCCGGGGGGGAACGTGGGGAGATCCTCGTCCCACCCCGGCGGGAGCTCCCCCCGCATCCGGCGCTCGAACTCGGCGGCCAGGTCCGGGTGCTCCGCGGCATAGCCACGGAATAGCTCTCGCCAAGTCCCCTCCCACCGCTCGCCTCGGGCCACCGCCTCGCGGAAGTGGGCGCGCACGTCCTCTGGGATGAAGAACGGCGGCTCCTCCGGCCACCCCAAGGCCCGTTTGGCCGCGCGCAGCTCCTCCTCCCCGAGGGGAGCGCCGTGGGCGTGGAACGTGCCCTGCTTCGTGGGGGCGCCGTAGCCGAGCACGGTGCGCACGCAGATCAAGGAGGGGGAGACCGTCTCCGCCTTGGCCGCGGCGATCGCCCGGTCGATGGCGTCGAGGTCGTTGCCATCGGCGACCTCCAGCACGTGCCACCCGCAGGCCTCGAACCTGAGGCGCACGTCCTCGGTGAACGCAAGCGCGCAAGACCCGGCGAGGGAAATCCCGTTTTGGTCGTAGAGGACGATCAATTTCCCCAAGGAGAGGTGTCCGGCGAGGGCACAGGCCTCGGCGGCCACCCCTTCCATCAAGTCGCCGTCGCTGGCGAGGACGTAGGTGAAATGGTCGACGACCGGGTAGCCGGGGCGGTTGAACGTGGCCGCGAGGTGGGCCTCGGCGATGGCCATCCCCACCGCCATCGCCAGCCCCTGCCCGAGAGGGCCGGTGGTGACCTCCACCCCCGGGGTAAGGTCCGCCTCGGGATGCCCCGGGGTCTTGCTCCCCCACCTCCGGAAACGCTGGATCTCCGCAAGCGAAAGGCCGTAGCCGGTGAGGTGGAGGAGAGCATAGAGGAGGGCCGACCCGTGCCCGGCGGAGAGGACGAACCGGTCCCGGTCCGGCCACGTGGGGTTGCGCGGGTTGTGCTTGAGGTGGCCTGTCCACAGGACGTAGGCCATCGGGGCCGCCCCCAGGGGGAGCCCCGGGTGCCCGGACTTGGCGTGCTCGATGGCGTCCGCAGCCAGGAACCGGACCGTGTTCACCGCCCGCTCGGCATGCGCTTTCTCTACGGTCATGATCCCCCTTTCAGCGCTCGGGATTATAGCGACGACGGCCGGCCACCGGTGGCGAAGAGGCTGGCAACAAAGGGGGAAAAGATCTATGCTCAATCCCGTGATGTTCGCCCGGTATGCGCTTCCGCCGATGAAGGACCTGTGGACCATGGACGCCCAGTACCAGGGGTGGCTTTCCGTGGAGCTCGCCGCCCTGGGGGCGCTGGAGGAACTGGGCCATGTCCCGTCGGGGGTCACGCAGGCGGTGCGGGCCAAAGCCGAGATCGACCTCGATCGGATCCGTGCCCTGGAACAGGAGGTGGGCCACGACCTCGTGGCCTTCCTGTGGGCCCTCGAGGAAGAGGTCGGACCGGAGGCGAGGTGGCTCCACTTCGGCCTGACCTCGTCTGACGTCAAGGACACCGCCCTCGCCCTGACCTTGGTCCAGGCGTTGGACCTCGTGATCGGGAAGGCTTCCCGACTTGGGGAGGCCCTGGGGGAGCTGGCCCAGCGGTATCAGGAGGCCCCAATCCTCGGCCGGACCCACGGCCAGTGGGCGGAGCCCACCACGTTCGGGCTCAAGGTCCTTGCCTGGCACGACGAGGTCGGGCGCGTCGAGGACCGCCTCCGCCGGGCGCGGGAAGGGATCGCAGTGGGCAAGCTCTCGGGGGCGGTGGGGACCTACGCGTACTTCCCGCCGGAGGCCGAGGAGCGGGCCCTGACAAGCTTGGGCCTTCGGCCGTGCCCGGTGGCCACCCAGGTCATTTCCCGGGACCGCCACGCCGAGGTCCTGTTCGCGCTCGCCTCCGCGGCCTCGCTCGTGGAGAAGATCGCCCTCGAGGTGCGCCACCTCTCCCGGTCGGAGGTGGGGGAAGTGGAGGAGGGCCGGCCGGAGGGCTCTTCGGCCATGCCCCACAAGCGGAATCCCATCCTGTCCGAGCGTTTGAGCGGCCTTGCCCGCCTGGTGCGGGCCGCCCTCGGCCCGGCCTTGGAGGACAACGCCCTGTGGCACGAGCGGGACATGTCCCACTCCTCGGTGGAGCGGGTGCTCTTCCCCCAGTGCTTCACCCTCGTGGACTACATGCTCGACCGTGCGGAGGGCCTCATGCGGGGGCTCAAGGTGTTCCCGGACCGGATGCTGGCCCGCGTGGCGGAGGCCCGGGGGCTTCCGTTTTCCGAGGGGCTGCTCCTTGCCCTGGTGCGGAAGGGGATGGCCCGGCGGGAGGCCCACAAGCTCGTGGCCCGCCTTTCCGCCCGGGCCGAACGGGAAAGCCGGGACCTCGGGGAGGTGGCCCGCGAGGATCCGGAGGTGCGGGCCCGGCTCAGCCGAGAGGAGCTGGACGCCGTGTTCGACCTGCGGAGGGCGCTGCGTCATGTGGATGTCCCGTTTGGCCGGGTGCTCGGCGAGGAGGCCGGGTATAATGCGCCCGGAGGCCGCGATGCCTGATCCGAGACGAGTCCGCCGCACCATCCTGCCCCGCCAGGGGCAGGAATAAACATACTCCAACGTCTTTCCCGGTGTTCAACAAAGAAGCAGCAGTCCACTCTTGTCCTGTGTTTTGGGATGGTTGAAGGAGGAATGGGTGGGGTTCAACAAGCTTGAGGCGGATCCAGGGCGGCGTGAGCGGGCGGTGCTCGACTTCTGGGAGGAGCGGCGGATCTTCGCGCGGTCGCTTGAAGGGCGACGGGATGGGCCGCAGTTCGTGTTCTACGAGGGCCCGCCCACGGCCAACGGGCGCCCCCACTTCGGCCATCTCCTACCGCGCCTGTATAAGGACCTGTTCCCCCGGTACAAGACCATGCGCGGCTACCTCGTGGAACGGAAGGCGGGGTGGGACTGCCACGGCCTCCCGGTGGAGCTCGAGGTGGAAAAGGAACTGGGGATTGGCACCAAGGCCGAGATCGAACGGTACGGGATCGAGCGGTTCGTGGAGCGGTGCCGAGCCTCGGTGAACCGGTATATCGGCGATTGGGAGACCATGATCCGACGCATGGGCTTCTGGATCGACCTTGATCACCCGTACATCACTTACAAGGACGACTACATCGAGACCCTGTGGTGGGAGCTGAAAGCCATCCACGACCAAGGGCTCCTCTACCAGGGGTACAAGATCCTGCCGTACTGCCCGCGGTGTGGGACCTCGCTTTCCTCGCATGAGGTGGCCCAGGGCTACCGGCGGGTCGCTGACCCCTCCGTGTTCGTACGGATGCCCTTGATCGACGATCCTGAGGTTTCTCTCCTCGTGTGGACCACCACCCCTTGGACCCTGCCCGCCAACGTCGCCCTGGCCGTGGACCCGGACGCAGTCTACGCTGAGGTCGCTTGGCATGGGGAACGCCTGGTCCTCGCCCGCGCCCGCCTCGCCGCAGTGCTCGGAGACGAGACGAACGTGGTGCGGGAACTCCTCGGCCGGGATCTCGTGGGCCTCCGTTACGAGCCGCTCTACCCGCGGGCCCGCGGGGAAGGGGCGTACCGGGTGGTCGGGGCGTCGTTCGTGACCATGGACGAGGGGACGGGGATCGTCCACATCGCCCCCGCGTTCGGGGAGGAGGACTACGAGCTGGGGAAGGCGGAAGGGCTCCCGTTCCTCCAGCCGGTGGACCGGACCGGCCGGTTCACCGACCAGTTCCCGCTCGCCGCCGGGATGTTCGTCAAGGACGCCGACGCCCGTATCCTCCAGGATCTTAAGGGCCGCGGCCGCCTGTTCCGGGCGGAGACCTACGAGCACGACTACCCGTTCTGCTGGCGGTGCGAGGCCCCCCTCCTCTACTACGCCGTGGATTCCTGGTTCATCGCCACCACCCAGGCCAAGGACGCCATCCTCGCCGCGAGCGAGGGCGTGCACTGGCACCCGGAGCACGTGGGGGAGAGCCGGTTCGGCGACTTCCTGCGGTCGATGCGCGATTGGGCCCTGTCCCGTGACCGCTTCTGGGGAACCCCCCTGCCGGCGTGGACCTGCGCCCGCTGCGGCGCGGTCAAGATCATCGGCTCACGGGCCGAGCTGGTGGAGCACGCGGCCGACCCGGACCTCGCCCGGACGGTGGAGCTGCACCGCCCCTACGTGGACCGGGTGGAGCTCCGGTGCCCGTGCGGCGGGTCGATGCGGCGGGTGCCGTACGTCCTGGATACGTGGTTCGACTCGGGCAGCATGCACACCGCGCAGTGGCACTACCCGTTCGAGAACGAGGACCTGTTTTGGGCCTCGTATCCTGCGGACTTCATCAGCGAGGCCCTTGACCAGACCCGGGGCTGGTTCTACACGATGCTCGTGACCGGGGTTCTCCTCCATGGCAAGAGCCCCTACCGCCACGTGCTGGTCACCGGGATGGGCCTGGATGCGCGGGGCCAGAAGATGAGCAAGTCCCGGGGGAACGTGCTCGACCCCCTCCCCATCGCCGAGGAGCACGGGGCGGACGCGATCCGGTGGTACCTGACCTCGGAGTCGGCGCCGTGGACGGAGCGGAGGCTCGCCGAGGACGGGGTGCGGAAGAGCCGGTTCGGGTTCCTGGACACGGTGCGGAACTGCCACGACTTCTTCGCCCTCTACGCCGGGATCGACGGGTTCACCCCGGAGGTAGAGGATGTGCCGTGGGTGGAGAGGCCGGCCGTGGACCGCTGGCTCCGGTCGCGCCTTTCGGCGACCGTGGACGCGGTCACCGCCGCCCTGGAGGAGTACGATCCGCTGGAAGCGACCCGGGAGCTCGGCCGGTTCGTGGACGACCTCTCCAACTGGTACATCCGCGTGTCCCGGCCCCGGTTCTGGAGGGAGGGGCTCGCTCCGGACAAGCGGTGCGCGTATCATACCCTGTACGCGGCCCTCAAAACGCTCGCCTTGCTCCTCGCCCCGTTCACCCCGTTCCTCGCCGAGGCGATGTGGCAGTCCCTGCGCACGGACAGGGACCCGGAGTCGGTGCACCTCGCCGACTGGCCCGAGCCCGGCCCGCGGGAGGGCGCGCTCGAAGGGCAGATGGCCCGGGTGCGGGCCGTGGTCTCCCTCGGCCTTGGGGCGCGGCATCTGGCCAAGGTCAAGGTGCGCCAGCCGCTCCCGGCCCTGTTCGTGCTCGCCCGGGCCGGGGACGAGGCGATCCCCGAGGAGCTTTGGAACCTCGCCAGGTACGAGCTCAACGTGGTCAACCTGGAAGTGGTGGGAAACCTGGATGCGTTCTGGCGGCCGAAGCTGGCCCCGGACTTCCGCCGCCTGGGGCCGCGGCTGGGTCCCCTCGCGCCCAAGGTGGCGGCGGCGCTCGCCACCGGCGCCCGCGCCGTGGCCGACGCGCTCGCGGAGCGCGGCCACGCCGAGGTCACGGTGGATGGGCAGACGGTCACCGTAAGCCGGGAGGACGTGAAGCTGGAATGGGTGCCCAACGACGGGTTCGTGGTGTTCCAGGACCAGGACGGGGGGGTGGCCCTCGACCTGCGCCTGGACGAGGAGCTCAAGGCCGAAGGGGACCTGCGCGAGCTCGTCCATAAGCTCCAGCTCCTGCGAAAAGAGGCCGGGTTCGAGGTCACGGACCGGATTGAGGTCGGCTACCAGGGGGGCCTGGCTGCGATCTTCCTCCGGTTCCCGGAGCGGATCCGGGAGGAGGTGCTGGCGGTGTCCTTGAACGAAGGGGAGCTCGTCGGTGCCGACCACACGGCGGAGCTCGACGTCCACGGGCGCTGCGGCCGGGTGTGGCTGCGGCGGGTCCGCAGGGGGTAAGCATGCCCGGGATCGCGGTGATCGGGGCCCAGTGGGGGGATGAGGCCAAGGGCAAGGTGGTGCACTTCCTGGCCCGCGACGCGGACATGTGCGTGCGGTTCAACGGCGGTCCCAACGCCGGCCACACCGTGGAGGACGACCACGGCACGGTCCGGCTTCACCTCGTGCCGGCCGGGGCGCTGCGCCCCAGGTGCCGGGGGGTCCTCGCCCATGGGGTGGCCCTCGACCCGTGGGCGCTAGAACAGGAGCTCGCCGAGCTCGCCGCCCAACGCCGCCCTGAACCGGACCTCCTGCTCTCGGAACGGGCCCACCTCATCCTCCCCCACCATCGCCTCGTCGAGGAGCAGGAGGGGACCGCGGGCCGGCTGGGAACGACCCGCCGCGGGGTGGGGCCGGCGTACCAGGACCGCGCCGCCCGGCAGGGGCTGCGCCTGGCCGATCTCGCTGACGTGGACCTCGTGCGGGAACACCTTCACGACGTCGCCTGCCGCGTCGGCGGGTTCGCCCCCGACCCGATCGCGGGCGATCTCATTCGGTTTCAGAACCGGTTCGCCGACCGGATCGGCGACGCCCAGGGCGCGATCGAGCAGGCGCTCGCCGCCGGGAAGACGGTGATCTTCGAGGGGGCGCAGGGGACCCTCCTCGACCTCGACTTCGGCACCTACCCCTACGTGACCTCGTCCTGCACCACCGTGCATGGGGTCGGGTGGGGGGCGGGGATCCACACCGATCGCGTGGAACGGGTGATCGGGGTGGCCAAGGCCTATACGACCCGGGTCGGGGAGGGCCCGTTCCCCACCGAGGACCACGGCCCGGCCGGGGAGAGGCTGCGGGAGGGCGGGTCCGAGTTCGGCGTCACCACCGGCCGCCCCCGCCGCTGCGGGTGGCTGGACCTCGTCGCCCTCCGCTACGCCCACCGCGTGAACCGGTTCACCGAGCTCGCCCTGACCAAGCTCGATGTGCTCGCCGGGATCCCCGAGGTGCGGGTCTGCGTGGCCTACCGGATCGACGGGGCCCGCACCGACCGCTTTCCCGTCACCGCCCGGGAACTGGCCCGTGCCGAGCCGGTGTACGAGGCCCTCCCGGGCTGGCGAGGGGACGTGCGGAAGGCCCGGTCGTTCGAGGACCTGCCCGCCGCCGCCCGGCGCTACGTCGCGTTCATCGCGGACGCCGTGGGCGTCCCGGTGACGCTGATCGGCGTCGGTCCGCACGAGGTGGAGACGTTGAACGTGGGGAGATGAGGATCGTCCGGTTCGACCGCGGCACGTGGGGGAGCCTAGAGGGCGAGGTGATCCGGGCCACCCGCGGCCCGGGGGGAGCCCCTACCGGGCGCATGCACCGCTTGGGCGCGGTCCGCCTCCTTCCTCCGGCGGTCCCCACCAAGATCGTGTGCGTGGGCCGCAACTTCCGCGGCCACATCCGGGAGATGGGCCACGACAGCCTCCCCCAGGAACCAGGCCTGTTCCTCAAGGCCCCCAATGCCCTCGCCGCTCCGGACGAGGCCATCCCGTATCCGGCGTTCACCCACCTCCTTCACTACGAGGGGGAGCTGGCGGTGGTGATCGGGCGGACGATGCGGGAGGTGCCGGAGGAGGCGGCGCTGGATCACGTGTTGGGCTACACGTGTGCCCTCGACCTCACCGCCCGGGACGTGCAAGCGAAGGACCTCCAGTGGGTACGGGCCAAGTCCGCCGACAAGTTCCTCCCCTTGGGGCCGTGGCTCGCGACCGATCTCGACCCGGAGGACGTGTGGCTCCGCACCTATGTGAACGGGGAGCTCCGCCAGGAGGGGCACACCGCGGACATGATCTTCCCGGTGGCCCGCATCCTCGCGTACATAAGCTCGTTCATGACCCTCGTCCCGGGGGACGTGGTGCTCACCGGGACGCCGGAGGGGGTGGGGGAGCTCCGGCCAGGGGACGAGGTGGAGGTGGCCGTGGACGGCGTGGGTGTCCTCCGCGTCCGGATCGCGCCCGCGGTGCCTGGTTGAGGAGGGGCACCGATCCTCTATAATCGTTGATCTAACGAGGAGGGACCGATGCAGAAGACGTACATGGCCAAAAAAGAAGACGCCGGGATCACGTTCCGCCGCGAATGGTACGTGGTGGATGCCACCGATCAGCCCCTCGGGCGGCTCGCCTCCAAGCTGGCCATCATCCTCCAAGGGAAGCATAAGCCCACCTACACCCCGTTCTTCGACGTGGGGGACTACGTGATCGTGATCAACGCGGACAAGGTCCGGTTGACCGGGGGAAAGTGGGACCAGAAGATGCATTACCGCCATTCTGGGTACATCGGCCACCTGAAAGCCACCCCGTACCGTGAGCTTCAGAGGCGGCATCCGGAGCTTCCGATCAAGCTTGCGGTGCGGAGGATGCTCCCCAAGAACACGCTGGGCCGGCGCATGCTGCGCAAGCTCAAGGTCTATCCGGGCCCAGAACATCCGCACCAGGCGCAAACCCCAGCCATCCTCTCCCTTTAGCCGCGGCGGTCGCGAGGCCACCGCCGAGGTGATCTAGGTCACCCCCACCCCAGACAAAGTGAGGGTAGGGTGGCCTCTTCTTTCCTGGGTCGTCGTGCCCCCCTTGGGTAGGATGAGCCAGCCGAAAGTAGGCCGGAAATGCAAAGGGGGGTGATTCAAGTTACAGACGAAGGACGCCGTTTGGCGATAGACTGCTTTCCTGGATGGAAGGGATTGCCATAAGTAAGGAGGTCGATATGGTGAGGAAGATCAGCCTGTGGACCTTGATCGTCCTCGGGGTCGCCCTGCCCCTGCTCGGTCAGGGGTACTTCGAGGTGGCCCAGGGGACGGTCAAGGCCGCCGTGCCGCCGCTCGCGGGCACCACGGGAGCCCGGGAGTTCTATGGCTATGACCAAACGCAGTTCTCGTCCACCAACCCGCTCACGGAGTCCCGCGCCACCGTGATGTTCCTGTACCGGGAGCCCACCGGGCAGCTTTTCCTGTTCATCATCCACGACAAGCCCGTGGCCGGTGCCGGGGGAAGGGTCCAGTTCGGCATCCGCGGTGTCCCGCTCGGGGCGGACTTCATCGTCCAGGACGACCCGTCCAACATCAACCCCACCGACCGCTACGACATCGCCGGCGGGCAACTGGCCTGGGAATGGGGGTCGCCCCGCACCGACGGGGGCGTGCTGGGGCCCCTCGGGGAGGAGTTCGAGATCACCCTGACCCCGGCCCAGATCACCGGCATCCAGCGCATCGTGTTCCTGTCGGGGAACATCGCCGCCCCCACCCGGACCGAGCTCAACATCACCGATCCCATCACCATCCGCGGTCTGCGGAACCAACCGCCGGTGCCCAAGCTCACCGTCACCCCAGCCGCCCCACGGGCGCGCCAGGAGGTGGTGTTCGACGCCTCCGGAAGCTACGACCCGGACGGCCGCATCGTCGAGTACCGGTGGGACTTCAACGGCGACGGGACGGTGGATCTGGTGAGCACCGAGCCCGTGGTCCGCTACACCTATGCCGCCGGCGGCCCGTACAACGTCCGGCTCCTGCTCGTGGACAACGCGGGGATGGAGGCGACCTACACGGCCCCCCTGTACGTGTCCCCGATCACCGTCACCGCCACCCGCTCCATCTCCACGAACGCCGCCCTCCCCGGGACCACGTTCCGCGTCCAGGTGCGCATCCACACCGATCAAGACCTGGTGGGCGCGGGCCTCGACGAGGACCCGCCGGTGGGGTGGGAGATCACCCCGGTGGCCAACGCCGGCGCCGTGTTCAAGCGACCCACCCTGCAGTGGGTGTTCCTGGACACGATCAAGGCCGGCAGCGAACGGGTCATCATCTACGACGTCACCGTGCCCAAGGTGGAGCTCCTCGCCTCGATTCGCCTGCCGCAGCAGTTCTGCATCACCGGCGTGTTCCAGGCCAAGGTGCCGGACATCGTGGTCGAGGTGCTGGGCGAGTCCTGCTTCATCGTCAACGATTGTCTCCCGATGCTGGACGCGATCGCCCACCTCGTGCCCGCCGCCGCCCCCGGGGAGCCGGACCGGATCGACCTGCGTCTGGCGGAGTCCATCACCGATGCCCAGCTCATCCGGGCCGGGGAGCTGTGGCGCACCGATCGCCCGGTGGTGGCCACGTGTGGGGAGCGGATCAACCTGGAGCAGTTGAAGCTCATCACCGCCTACGCCGCCTCCTGCACCCCGGTCGACCAGCCGCTGCCGAGCATGCCCGCGGCCAAGGTGACGGCCCGGCGGACCATCATCACCCCCATCCCCTGCGAGGGCGTGGTGATCGGGTTCTACGACTCCATGGGCAACGCCATCGGCAACAAGTTCACGGTTAAAGTGGAGATCACCACCGACAAGGACGTCTATGGGGTGGGCCTCGACGAGGACCTGCCCGTGGGGTGGCGGGTCACCCCGATCCAGAACGATGGCTTTCTCTACAAGCCGGGCGTGGACCAGTGGGTGTTCACCGGCACCCTGCGCGCCGGCCAGACCAAGACCGTCATCTACCAGGTGGAGGTGCCCCCCACCATCACCGTGGAGACCACGCCCCCGGATCCGTGCCGGGTGCTGTCGGCGGAGACGGTGGTGGGCCGCGTGGACACTGGGCTGCCCTGCGTAGAGGCGGACGTCCTTGGGCAGAGCCGGGTCGAGCTCACCGATTGTTTGTCGGTGATCGTGGCCATCT
This sequence comes from Candidatus Acetothermia bacterium, assembly GCA_024653305.1. Classification (NCBI taxonomy): domain Bacteria; phylum Candidatus Bipolaricaulota; species Candidatus Acetothermia bacterium. The sequence continues at coordinate 138,115 of JANLFW010000001.1, forward strand.
CCCGATGGGACGTGGCCCGCGAGGGCATCGACCTCTCGCTCTCCGACAAGATCACGTTCCCCCAGGTCCAGCGGGCGATCGCGTTCTGGCTGGAGGACACCCCTGTGCCCCGGACCTGCCCGCCGGGGGTGGTGGACTACGAGACGATAAAGAAGATCATCGCCATGTGGCTCACCGGCACCCCGATCTGCGAGCTTCTTCCGGGGCAGGTGCCCGGGGTGTGCGAGGGCCGGTAGGGGGACGCGCGGGCTGGTCTTCCTCAAGGATCGAGCGGGCGGGGGCCTTGCGGCCCCCGCCCGCTCCGCACGCGGGAGGCATCATGAGAACTGCGATCGTAGCGTGTTTGGCAAGCATGACCGTAATTGGCTTGGCCAATGGGGTAACGGTGGTCCCATCGACGTTCATCCCCGCTCCTGGGGCGGAGATCACCCTCCAGGCCGTGGGGGCACCTGCCGGGGCCACGTTCCGTTGGGATCTGGGCGCCGACGGCCGGCCGGATGTGACCACCGACCAGCCGTGGGTGCGGTGGACGGTGCCCGCCGGGTACTGGGAAGTCGGCCTCGAGGTCGTCCAAGGTGGGAGGATCGTCGATCAGGCCAAGATTGCGGTGGTGGCCGACGCCCGCCTGGGCGCGGTTCGGACCGTGCAGTGGGTGAACGGAGCCTTGGAGATCACGGTCACCGTGCTGGCCAAGGTCCGTCTCCTCGGTCCCGGGGTTGTGGAGGACATACCCCTGGGCTGGGTGGCAACCGCGTCTGGACCTGAAAGCGCCCTTGCCAAGGTGAATGAGAAGAATCAGATTGAGATCCTTGTGCCCAGTTTGGAGCTGCAGCCTGGCGAGGAGGCGACGATACGGTACCTCCTGTACCCGCCGTCACTTGACGCCAGAGCCCGGTTCACAGGATGGGTCACCGGTTACTCCAGCGGTGATGGACGTGTGGAGCGGGTCGAGGTTCCTGTGGCAGGGACGGTGACGTTCTAGCGCAGAGGGCGTCCCGTCGTCCACAGCTCCTCGAACATCAGGGTTAGCGGTCGGCCAAGCTCGGGGACCCCGAGGAGGGCGAGGCCGGCCTCCACGTTGCGCGCGAGCGAGTAGTACGACCAGTTGGCCGAGGTCACCATCACGTCCCGCTCGTCCACGATCAGGCACTTGGCGTGCAGGGTGGTCCCGGGCGGGTCGAACCGCACCGCCGCCCCGCACGTGGTGAGGTACGCTGCGCTGAGCCGGTTCTCCTGGGCGAGGTCGGGGAAATCCTCCCCGCCCTCGAGGAGGACGCGGACCTGGACCCCACGGGCGGCGGCGGCGCACAACGCGTCCACGATCCGGTTCGCGGGGCTGTCCGCGAACTGGGGGTAGTAGACGAGCCGGTACAGGAGCACATCCACTCGCCGGGCCGCCCGGGCGATGAGCTCGGGGATCACCGACGCGTGCAGGTTCCCCTCGGGAAGGTCGAACAAGGGCACCAGCGCCGGCTCCGGCCACGGCGGCTCCGAAAGCCGGGGTCGGGCCCGCAACCTCCCGTCCCAAAGGAGATCGAAGAACACGGCGAGGAAGGCGGCCAATTCCGGCGAATCCACGGCCAGGTCCACCTGGACGCTCCGCTCCAACGCCGACCACGTCCAGTGGGTGGACCCGATCACCGCCCACCGCCCGTCCACCACCAGGAACTTGGCGTGCAGGGTCACCTCCGGGTCATCCCCCGCCACCTCCACGCCCCTGTCCCTGAGGTACGCGACCGCCGCTTCCTGCTCCCGGTAGGGTTCCCCTTCCCGGCGTTCGACCAGCACCCGCACCCGGACCCCGCGCCCGGCGGCGGCGACGAGGGCGTCCAAGAGGGGCAGGGTAGCTCCGTTCCCGTACAGCCGCATGTCGGAGAGCGCGATCTGGATCTCCTCTTCGGCGGAGGCAATGAGCTCCAAAACCAGGTCCACGTACGCGGGCTGCCCGGGGCGGGTGACCAGGGGGGCCACCGGCATCGCCCACATCGCCCCCGTCCAGGCCAGAACCAGCACGACAATGGCGACCCTGTTCATCCCTGGGTATGATACTGGGCCATGGTCGAGGTGCTGACGCCGGATCGGCTCCGCCGTGCTTGTGACCCCCGCTCTTTTTCGTTCGCCACCACCGATGAGCTGGAACCGCTGTCGGGGATCATCGGCCAAGATCGGGCGCTGGAGGCGTTGTACGTCGGCCTGCGCATCAAGGATCCCCGCCATCGCTACAACATCTTCGTGTCCGGCGAGCCGGGGCTCGGCAAGACGTCGGCGGTGACCCACTTCCTGGCCAAGGTGTCCCGCGACCAACCCACCCCGCCGGACATCTGCTACGTCCACAACTTCCACGTGCCGCACGCCCCGCGGTACCTCCTCCTCCCGGCGGGGCGCGGCCGGGAGCTCAGGGCAGACATGGACCGGTGCGTGGAGTTCCTGGCCCGGGAGCTCCCCAAGGTGCTGGAGTCAGAGGAGTTCAAGGCCCGGGCCAAGAAGGAACGGGAGCGCTTTGCCGCTGAGCGGGACGGGATCTTCCACGACCTCGAGGCGCGGGCGGCGGCGCTGGGGTTCACCGTTCAACGGACCCCAGTGGGCATCAACACCATCCCCCTCAAGCCCGACGGTGCCCCCTACTCCCAGGAGGAGTACGAGTCCCTGCCCGCTGAGGAACGGGCGGCGATCCTCCGCCGCCAGGAGGAGCTACAGGAGCTGGTGCGCGACACGTTCCAGAGGCTCGGGCAGCTCGAGGAGGCGTGGCAGGAGGCCCAGCGGCACCTGACCAAACAGGCGGTGCAGTTCCTCATCGAGCCTCGGTTCGCCCAGCTCCGCGCGAAGTACGCGGATCTGGATCGGGTGCAGACGTTCCTCTCGGAGGTCCAGGCGGACATCGTGGAGAACGTGGAACAGCTTCAGGCCGCCAATAAGAAGCCCCCCTTGCCGGTGCCCATGCTGGAAGGGATGGATCGGTTCCACCGGTACCGGGTGAACGTGATCGTGGATCGCTCCGGGACGGAAGGGGCACCGGTGGTGGTGGAGGAGAACGCCACGTACACGAACCTGGTCGGCACGGTGGAACGGAAGGTCCAGTTCGGGGTGGTGACCACCGATTTCACCCAGATCCGCGCCGGGTCCCTGCACCGGGCGAGCGGCGGGTATCTGGTGCTGTCGGCGACCAACCTCCTCCGGTTCTCGCTGAGCTGGGAGGCGCTGAAGATCGCGCTCAAGACCGGGGAGATCCGGATCGAGGACCCGGCCCAGATGCTCGGGTTCGCCTCCACCGAGGGCCTCAGGCCGGAGCCAGTGCCCCTGGACGTGAAGGTGATCGTCATCGGCTCCCCGTACCTCTACCACCTCCTGCACTCCTACGACGAGGACTTCCGGAAGCTTTTTACCATCCGGGCCGACTTCGACACGGAGATGCCGTGGACCGAGGACGCCCCCCTCGCCGTGGCCCGGTTCATCCGGGCGCGGCGGGACGAGGACCCGTCCGTCCTCCCGTTCGCCCCGTCCGGGGTGGCCCGGGTGGTGGAGTACGCGGCCGAGCTCGCCGGAGACCAGAAGAAGCTGGCCACCCGGTTCGCCTCCCTCGCGTTCCTCGTGAAGGAGGCGAGCTTTTGGGCCCGCGAGGCCGGGGCCGCGGTGGTGGACGGGGAGCACGTGCGGGTGGCCATCAACAAGGGGCGCTCCCGCCACTCCCTGATCGCGGAGAAGGTACGGGAGTGGATCGCCCGCGGGAAGCTCATGGTGGACGTGCACGGGGCGACGGTGGGGCAGGTGAACAGCTTGGCCGTGATCGACCTCGGGGAGATGGCGTTCGGCAAGCCGAGCCGGATCACGGCCAACGTGTTCACCGGAAAAGATGGGGTGGTGGACATCGAGCGGGAGGCGGAGCTGGGGGGGAAGCTGCACACGAAGGGGGTCATGATCCTCAAGGGGTACCTGGGGGCCAAGTTCGCCCGGCAGAAACCCCTCTCCCTGGCGGCCAGCCTGGCCCTGGAACAGTCGTACACCGGGGTCGAGGGGGACTCCGCGTCCGCCGCCGAGCTCTATGCCCTCCTCTCCGCACTCGCCGGCGTTCCCCTCAAGCAGGGGATCGCCGTGACCGGGGCCATCGATCAGAAGGGGCGTCTGCAACCGATCGGCGGGGTCAACGAGAAGATCGAGGGCCACTACCTCGTGTGCAAGGAGCTCGGCCTCACCGGGGACCAGGGGGTGATCATCCCCCGCGGCAACGTGGACGACCTCATGCTCCCCGAAGAGGTGGTGCAGGCGGTGGCCGAGGCCCGGTTCCACGTGTGGGCCTGCGACACGGCCGACGAGGGGATCGAGCTCCTCACCGGGATGGCGGCCGGGGAGCCGGACCCGGAGGGGAACTACCCGCAGGGAACCCTGTTCTACCTCGTCGCACGGCGGCTCGAGGAGATCCGGGAGAGCCTGCGCACGGCGGAGGAGAAGGACGAGGGCGACTGACCCCTTGGGGTCAGTCCTCCCCGGCCATCGGCAGCGCCTCCCGCTTGAGAAACCGCGACACCGTCTTGCCCCACACCACGAGGGGCAGGCGCGCCCCGGGCCGGATCTCCCGCGGCAGTTCCCTGTCCCCGATCACGAACCCAAGCGGGGTGCCCTCGCCCACACCGCGGCGGTCGAGCAAGGCCATCCCCACCTGGCCGTTCTCCAGGACCACGCAGCTCGTGACCGTGCCCACGACGTGGCCGGTTCGGTCCACCACCGGCGCCCCGGCGCGGACCGGGCGCTGCCCGGGATCAATGGCGAACCGCACCACCTCCCGGGACGGGCGGCCCAGGGCGCGAAGGTAGGCGGCTCGCCCCACGAAGAACGCCTTGTGCAGCTTCACGTACGGGGCGAACCCGGCCTCGTGGGGCCACACCCGGTGCTCGCCCCCAAGCTCATGGCCGTACAGGGGCAGCCCGGCCTCGGTGCGCAGGGAGTCCCGGGCGGCGAGGCCGCACGGCACCACCCCAAGCCCCTTGCCCGCATCCAGGATGAGGTGCCAGATTTCCTCCGCCTGGGATGGGGGGACGAGGAGCTCGTAGCCCATCGGCTCCCCGGTGTACCCGGTGCGGGCACAGAGGACCGAAGCGCCGTCGATCGTGACCTCCCGGAACTCGGTGCGGCGCAACGCGATCAACCGGTGCTTGTCCCGCCCCGCAAGGAGGCGCAACAGGACGGCCCGGGACGCCGGGCCTTGGAGGGCCAGGTCGACCCGCCCGCCCGCGGCACCAGGGGCCTTGAGGTCACGCAGGTCCACCGGGCCGTCGGGCTCGACCCACGGCCGGTCCGGGTCGAGGAGGACCCGCCCAGAGTTGACCGCGTTGAGCCAGTCCCAATCCTTGCCCTCGTTGGCCGCGTTCACCACGAGGAGGAACCCGTCCTTCCCCGTCCGGTAGACCATGAGGTCGTCGATGACCTCCCCGTCCGGGGCAAGGAGGAACCCGTACTGGGATTGGCCGGGATGGAGCCACCCCGCGTAGTTGGTGGTCACCACGTTGAGGAAGCCCTCCGCGTAGCGGCCGGCGACCTCGAAGGCGCCCATGTGCCCGAGGTCGAACAGGGCTGCTCGCTCCCGCACCGCCCGGTGCTCGTCCAGGGCCGACGTGTACCACAGGGGCATCTCGTACCCGGCGAACTCGGCCATCCGTGCCCCGAGGGCCCGATGGACCTCGGCGAGCGGGGTCCTCTGGAGGGGCCGCTCCGGGGCCTGCGGCCGGTAGGACTCCTTCGTGGCAGGGACGACGAACAGGTGCTGGCCCACGAAGTACGGTTTGCCGAGGGCGAACAGCTCGGGGTGGCGGGCGTAGATGGCCTTGGCGTCCCCGCTCAGGCCGAGGAACGGCTCCGGTGGGTGGCGCCGACGCCCCGCCTCCTCGGCGCTCACGACCAGGATGCGGCCGCCCCCGTCCAGCGCCAGGCCTTCCTTCCCATCGCGGAGGAACGCGGGACGCAGGCCGTGGGCGGAGAGGTCGTCCACGGCCGCCGGGCCCTGGACCTTGCGGTAGATGTCGGCCGGATCGAACAGCACGTACCCATCGGACAGGGCGGAAAGCCACCGCTTGAGAGCCTCGCCGGTCTCCGGAGGGGCGAGGACGAGGAACCGCTCCCGGCCGAGGTCGTCGTCGGGGAGACGGCCCACGATGGCCTCGGACAGGACGTTCCCCTCACCGTCAAGGAACAGGGTCCTGCGGGCATGCCCAGGGTCAAGGCACAGCACGCTCGCCGTGCCCGCCTCGTGGAGGAGGTGGGCGGCCCGCCCGCCCCGCACGAGGAGGGCCACGCAGTCCCCGAGGTCGACGTGCTTGCCCGCCGCAGCCGTGCGGTGGGGCGAGTCGGCCCGGACCACGGCGGGGACCCCGCCGAACCGGGCCAGGAGGGCCTGCACCCGCTGCCGCGCCTCCTCGAGCACGGGAAGGGGGAGCTTCCCCCGCGGGAGAGGCCCGCCCGCCCCGTGGTACGTGAACGGACGGATTGCGGTGAGGACCATCCCCGTAACCTCGGCGATCTCTTCCATCTCCGCCTCCCCCATCCCGCGCTGGGTGGCCCAGGGGGTCCCGTACCGGATCCCGCGGGCGTCGGCGGCGGAGGTGTCCCCGGGAATCGTGTTCTTGTTGGCCACAAGGCCGGCGAGGTCGAGGATGCGGGCCGCGGTCTCCCCCGCGAGCGGCTCTCCATTGGGGGTCGCGACCCCGCGCAGGTCGAGCACGAGGAGGTGGGTGTCCGTGCCCCCGTACGCGAGGCGTAGCCCGCGTGCGGCGAGGGCGTGGGCGAGGTGGCGGGCATTGTCCACGATCCGGTGCATGAGATCGCGGAACGCGGGAGTCCGAGCAAGCTGGAACGCGCAGGCGATGGCGGCGAACTTGTTCACATGGGGCCCCCCTTGGGCCCCGGGGAACACGGCGGCGTCGATGCGGGCGGCGATCTCCGGATCACAGGACAGGATCACCGCCCCACGCGGGCCGCACAGGGTCTTGTGGGTGGTGAACATGACCACGTCCGCGTACCCGATCGGGTTCGGGTAGGCCCCGGCGATGGCCATCCCCGCCACGTGGGCGATGTCGGCCATGAGGAACGCCCCACACGCGGACGCGATCTCCCGGAACGCCCGCCACTCCGGGGCCCACGGGTACGAGGTGTACCCGGCAATGACCATCCGCGGGCGGTGCTCCTTGGCCAGGGCCATGATCCGGTCGTAGTCCAAGCGCTCGCTCGCAGGGTCCGCCCCGTACGTCACCACCCGATACCGCCGGCCCGATTGGTGGAACGGGGACCCGTGGGAGAGGTGCCCCCCCTGAGCGAGGTCCATGGCCAGGATCGTGTCCCCGGGCCGGAGCAACGCCTCGTAGATCGCCATGTTCGCTGCCGCCCCGGACAGGGCTTGGACGTTCGCGAAGATGTCGTCCGCCCCTACCTCGGCGGTGGCAAAGCACTCCGCCGCCCGCCGGCAGGCCAGCGCCTCCACGAGGTCGGCGAACTCCACGCCCTTGTAGAACCGCCGGTCACTGTACCGGCGGAAGTACGCGAGCTGTTCGGCGATATCGCTCAGACGCGCCTCGGGGAGGCGCAGCATCTCCTCCCTGGGATACCCTTCCGCGTAGATCGAGGTGAACGCCGACCCCAGGGCCTCGCGCACCGCCCGTGGGGTCAACGATTCGGACGGGATCAGGATGATCTTGTCCCGCTGCCGCGCCTCTTCCGCCCGGACCAGTCCCTCAAGCGCCCGGTCGATCTCCGTCAGCCCCAGCTCCCAGATCGCACGTTCCTCGTCCATGGCCTTCCTTTCCGGCCTGAGTTTACCCGGGAAACGAAAGCGGACGGCAGCGGACCTCGCGGTCCGCATTGAGCCAGGCCAGCTCGGCCGCGAGGTACATCCCCCCCGAGACCAGGCAATGCCCCCCGAGGAGGAACGGCGTCGGGGCCTCGGCGCAGGCCCGCACGAGATCCCTTAGGAAGGGGTGGCCGACCTTGTCGTACTGGAGGAGATCCGCTGCAAACCGCTCCTCCGCCGGCGGCCACGTGCCGAGGTGGGCCATGAGGACGCGGGTGTCCCACACCACTCCATCGCCGAGCTCGCTTAGGACCTGAACGAGGCGTACCGGTGATCCGACGACGATCCCGAGGAGCGACCGCACCGCCCCCCGCTCGGCCCGCCCGCTCGCCTCCATCCCCCGCTCCTCGGAGAGCACCCGCACCCGACACGCCGCTTCCATCTCCAGGTAGCGCAGGAGGTGTCCCCCCACCCGCCCGAGGAGGAGGACCTCCGCCTCGGGATCGGCGAGGAGCCGGACCACGTGCCGGGCGCGTTCGGTGGGGATCTCCGCCAGCACGCGGCGCAGGCCATCCGGAAGGTCGGGGTGGAGGGCGAGGACTTGGAGCTCGCCTGGGGTATCGATGTCGAGCTGGGTGGCCGCGGAGCGGGGGAGCTCATAGCACACATACCCGGCCTGCCAGAGGCGGATCCCGAGCGGGTTATCCCGGGCGAGGTCGGCCACCGGGCCCGGGGGGGCGATGAGCGCGAAGTCGGTGGAGTAGAAGTTGTTGAGCACCGCGTACGGGGGCGGGCACGGGGCCGCGGTCACCACGCGGTCCAGTTCATCGTCCCCAAGGAGGAACGCGCTCCCGGCGGAGACGTACAGGAGGCGCTCCGGGCGGTACTTCCGGACGAGGTCGTTGAGGCGGGCCCCGTACCGCCACGGTCCAGGCGGATCCGGTTCCACCGTCGCCGCTGTGCCCTGCCACGGGCCGAGGACCGGGGTAGACACCACCACCTGGGCAACGGCGGGATGGCGAGCGAGCCGGCGAACGAGGGCCCGGGCGGCCTCGGTGCGGGCCCGCCCGACCACGTCCTCCCCCCCACGATCGAAGAGGAAGACGACGACCTCCGGCATCCCGCTACGGGCGTTCCTCGTACGGCAGGAGGGCGAGCTTACGGGCGCGGTCGATCTCCGTGGCCAACCAGTTCTGGTGCTTGGCACACAGGTGAGTGATCCGCCGGGACAGGATCTTCCCGCGGCGGTTCATGAACTGCCGGAGCGCCTCCGGCTCTTTGTAGTCGAACTTGAGCCCCTGCTGGCAAACGCGGCACACCTTCTTGTGTCGTTGCAACATCGGCTTGTGTCGGTGGACCATCGGCTTGTGTCGTTGCACCATCAGAATGGAACCTCCTCTTCTGGTTCGGGCGTGGGTTCTTCTTCAGTGGGCTGGGTCGGCTGGACTTCCCCTTCCAATCCCGGGGCCTCCGGCCTCGCCCCCAGAAAGTGCACGGATTGGGCGACCACCTCGGCCACCCGACGGCGTTCTCCGGCCTGGGTCTCGAACGACCGGACCCGCAGCCGGCCGTCGATGGCCACCTGGCGTCCCTTGCGCAAGTAGGTGGCGCAACTCTCGGCCTGCTTGCCCCAGACCACCACCGGGACGAACGTCGCTTCCTCCTCCGCCGCCCCGGTTTCCGGGTTCTGCCAGGTCCGGTTCACGGCGATGCTGAACCGCACCAGGGCCCGGCCGCTCTGGGTGTAACGGAGGTCGGGGTCGGCCGTCAACCGCCCGGTGAGCACCACCCGGTTGATGTCGCTCATCCGCCCCCGTCCATGCGAACGATCTGGTAGCGGAGGAGGGCGTCGTCCATGGAGAACCGACCCTCCACGCTACGGACCCGTTCGGCCGGGAGGGAAAAGGTGACGAGGACGTAGTACCCCTCGCGAAAGCGGTCGATCTCGTAGGCCAGGATGCGCGGACCCCACTCGTCCGTGCCCTGGACCTGTCCGCCCTCGGACTCGATCACCTGCTGGATCTTGCCGATCTTGTTGCGTCGCTCCCCCTCGTCCAGGTCGGGACGGAGGATGTACACCATCTCGTAACTGCAAACCTCACCGGCCACCTCAGCAGCCTCCTTATGGAAAGGGATCGTCTTGGTCGTACTTTACCGCCGTTCCCCGGGCGCGTCAACCGTTTTTCCACGAAAAGGGGCATGGGAAGGGGGTTTACACTTGACAACCCCCTGAAAGTGCACTATACTTGGGCATCCTTGACCTAGGGAGGGGGTGGTAACCCGTGAACAAGGGCGAACTGGTGGATCGGATGGCAGCGCGGACAGGGCTTACGAAGAAGGATGCCCGGAAGGCATTGGACTCCATGATCGACATCATCACCGACAGCATCGCCAACAACGAAGAGGTGCTGCTCACTGGTTTTGGCAAGTTCGAGGTGCGGACGCGCAAGCGCTCGCAGCGCATCAACCCGCAGACGCAGAAGCGGATCATGGTCCCGGAGAAAGTGGTACCCGCCTTCAAGCCCGGCAAGAACCTGAAGAACCTGGTGAGCCAGCGGCTCAAGGTGGTCGTGGACCGGGGCGAGCTCAAAGTCAAGAAGGCCTGACCGCGACGTATCCAGGGGTTGTGGGCGGCTGCTCCGCGCAGCCGCCCACCGTTTGGGATGCTCAGGAGGCGGGGGGAGCAGGATCCCCAGGGGCACACGGCGCTCGAAGGGCCATGTCCACCAATGCCGATGAACCCTGCTCCCCTAGCGTGCTGGTGTGTTGTCGGCGTGTGAGGCTTTGGCTACGTGCCTTGCCTTGTTGCGCGGAGGAAGTTTACCCGCCCCCCACCGCCCGGTCAAGGGCAGAGGCGGTCCAAGGTCCGGGGGAAGGGAACCGCCTCCCGGATGTGCGGGATCCCCGCGACCCAGGCCACGACACGCTCGACCCCGAGGCCGAACCCGGAGTGGGGCACCGACCCCCAACGGCGCAGGTCCATGTACCAACGGTAGGCCTCTTCCGGGAGGTTGGCCTCGCAGAGCTGGCGGAGCAGCTCCTCCTCGCTGTCCACCCGCTGCGAACCCCCGATGATCTCCCCGTAGCCCTCCGGAGCGATGAGGTCGGCGTTCAAGGCCAGGTCTGGGTTCTCCGGGTCGCGCTTCATGTAGAACGGTTTGATCCGGGCCGGGAACCGCTCCACGAACACAGGGCGCCCGAAGTGCTGGGACAAGGCGTCTTCCCCCGGGGCCCCGAAGTCCTCCCCCGGCTCCATCGCCACCCCGCGCGCCCGCACGATGTCCACCGCCTCATGGTAGGTGACCCGGGCGAACGGGGCGGCCACCTCGGCGAGGAGTACCTCCGGATCGCGATCCAACTCCTCCAGGTCCCTCCGGCGCTCGGCCACCACCGACTCCACGATGTACCGCACCAGGTCCTCTTGGAGCTGGAGGTTCCCATCGTGTTCAAGAAACGCCACTTCGGCCTCGGCCATCCAGAACTCGGTGAGGTGGCGGCGGGTTTTGGACTTCTCGGCGCGGAACACGGGGCCGATCCAGTACACCTTGCCCAGGGCCATGCACGTGGCCTCGAGGTAGAGCTGGCCGGACTGGGAGAGGTAGGCCGGCTGGCCGAAGTAATCCAGGGGGAACAGGGTGGTGGTGCCCTCCACCGCCGTGCCCACCACGATCGGGGCCTCGGTGGCCACATAGCCCCGCTCGTGGAAGAACGCGCGGATCGCCCACAGCACCGCGTCCCGCACCCGGAGGATCGGGACTTGGCGACGCATGCGGATCCACAGATGACGGTGATCCATGAGAAACCCGACCCCGTGTTCCTTGAGCCCGATGGGGAAAGGTTCCTTAGGGATGTGAACCGGCTCGATGCGGGTCACGGAGAGCTCGTGGCCGCCCGGGGCGCGGGGATCGACGCGCACCGTACCCCACACCCGGAGCGAGGCCTCCTGGGGGAGCCGCTCTGCGAGGGCGAACGCGTCCGGGTCGGCGTCCGGGGTGACCACCCCCTGTACGAGGCCGGTCCCGTCCCGGACGATGACGAACCGCACCTTGCCCGAAGAACGCTTGTTGTAGAGCCACCCCTGGACGAGGACCTCGCGGCCGACGTGCCGCGCCAGTTCCTCAATGTACACCGCGTTCATCCGCCACACCGCCTACGAAAAACCGCCGCAGCCGGTCACGGCCTCCCTTCCGCGTTCTCCTTCTCCTGGACGCGGCTCTCGATGTAGGCGATCGCCTCGCCCACGGTCTGGATCCCATCCGCGTCTTCGTCGGGAATCTCGATGCCGAACTCGTCCTCGAATTCCATGATCAGCTCGACGGTGTCCAGGGAATCGGCCCCGAGGTCGTTCACGAAGGAGGCCTCGTCGGTGACCTCCTCCACATCCACCATGAGTTGTTCAGCGATAATCTCACGCACGCGATCCGCGATCTCGCTCATCGACTTCAACACCTCCCGATCTTTTTATTCGCATGGCACGAGGCCACCGTCCACGTAAAACACGTGCCCAGTTATATAAGAGGCCTTGGGGGAAAGCAAGAACACGATGACCTCGGCCACCTCCGCCGGATCCCCGGCCCGGCCGAGCGGGATCCGGGCGAGGTAGGCCTGGCGGGCCGCCTCCGGCAGCGCCTGGGTCATCGGGGTGTTGATGAACCCGGGGGCGACCGCGTTGACCCGGACCCCCCACGGGGCCGCCTCCTGGGCCAGGGTCCGGGCTAGGGCCACCAGGCCGGCCTTGGCCGCGGCGTAGTTGGCCTGGCCCACGTTCCCGGTCAGGCCCACCACCGAGGTCACGAACACCATTGCCCCCGCGCGGGCGCGGGCCATCCGGGCCAGGGCCTCCCGGGCGCACAGGTACCCGCCGGTGAGGTGGGTCCGCACCACCTCCTCCCAGTCCCCGGGCCTCATGCGCAGGAGGAGCTTGTCCCGAACGTGCCCGGCGGCGTGGACGAGGAAGTCCAGCCGCCCCCCCCAGTCGGCCACGGCGGCGAACGCCCCCCCCACCTCCTCCGAAACCCCCACGTCGCACGGGAAGAACCGGGCCCCGGGGCCGAGCGTCGCTGCCGCGTCCTCGCCTCGGGTCGGGTCCCGGCCGATCACGGCCACCTTGGCCCCGGCGGCCACGAGGAGCCTCGCCGTAGCCAGGCCGATCCCGGACGTGCCCCCGGTGACCACCGCCACCTTCCCGTCAAACGTCTCCGACCACCTCCGCAAGCGCCCGGAAGCGTACCCGGGACGTACAGCGCCTGCCAAGTCGGGTCAGGACCTCCCCCGGGCCGGCCTCCACCGCCTCCACGACGCCCAACGTGGGGAGCGCCTCCATGACCTTCGTCCACACCACAGGCGACGTCATCTGGCGCTCGAGGAGGGATCGGATCCGCTCTGGGTCGTCCTCCACCGCGCCGCTCGTGCCTGACACGATCGGGACCGCGGGCGGGGCGAACTCCACCCGGGCCAGGGCCTCGGCAAGCCTCGCCTCGGCCTCGGCCATGTGCGGGGAGTGGAACGCCCCGGCCACCGGCAGGGGCAGTGCTCGCCCTCCGTGGGCGTGGATGAGGGCGGCGGCCCGGTCCAAGGCATCCGCCCGGCCGGAGAGGACGGTCTGCCCGGGGGCGTTGTAGTTGGCCACGTGACAGCCGGCCATCTCCGCGATCTCCGCCGCCGCTTCTGCGGGGATGCCGAGCGCCGCCACCATCCCGCCGGGGTGGGCGGCGGCTGCCTCTTCCATGAGCCGCCCCCGCAGGGTTACCAGCCGCAGCGCCTCCGGCCACGGGAGGACCCGGGCCGCGGCCAACGCCGCGAACTCCCCCAGGGAGTGGCCGGCCACGGCAGTGGGGCGCAGCCCGGCCCTCGTCAGAGCTGCCCACGCCAGCCATTCCACCACGAGGATCGCCGGCTGGGCCACCGCGGTCCGGGCGAGTTCAACGTCCGTGAGCTCGGGGAGGTCCCGCCACGGCATCCCGGTGGCCTCCTCCGCCTCCTCCACCAGGGAACCGGCCCACGGCTGGGCGAGGAGCCCGCGGCCCATCCCCCGGTAGTGGGAGCCCTGCCCCGGGAACAGGAACGCTACCACCGCAGGATCACCGTCCCGTAGCAGGCCCCGGCCCCGAACGCGGTCACCGCCACCACCTGTCCGGGTTCAACCCGACCCGTGCGGACCAGCTCGTCCAGGGCGATGGGGATGGAGGCGGTGGATGTGTTCGCGACGCGATCGATGTTCACCACCACCCGCTCCGGGGGGAGCTTGAGGCGCTTGGCGAGGGCGCCCACGATGCGCAGGTTGGCCTGGTGGGGGATGACCCAGTCGATGTCCTGGAGCGTGAGTCCGGCCCGGGCCAGGGCCTCGCGGGTGGCGCGGGCCATCATCGTCACCGCCGGTCGAAACAGGCCCTCCCCTTCCATCCTGAGGAAGTGCAGCCCCTCGCGCACCGTGTCCGCCGTCGTCGGCCGCCGCACCCCCCCAGCCTCAATCCGCAGGAGGGAGAGCTTGGCGGGGTCGCCGTGCAGGGAAACCCCGAGGATCCCGGCGGTCCCCTCCGCCGGGACGAGCACGGCCGCCCCGGCCCCATCGCCGAACAGGACACACGTCGAGCGATCCTCCCAATCCACAAACCGGGATAGGGCTTCGGTGCCCACCACCAGGGCACTCCTCGCCAGGCCGACGGCGATCATCGCCCCGGCCAGGGCCAGGGCATACACGAACCCGGCGCAGCCGGCGGTGACGTCGAAGAACGGGGCGTCCTTCGCGAGCTTGAGCGCGGCGGCAAGGTGAGGCGCCGTGCCGGGGATGATCTCCTCCGGGACGTTGGTGGCCACGATGAGGAGGTCCACGTCGGCCGGACCTTTTCCGGCCGCGGCCAAGGCGGCGCGGGCCGCGGCCACCCCCATCTCCGCCGGCACGTCCCCGGCAGCGAGGATCCGGCGCTCGCGGATCCCGGTGCGGGTGCGGATCCACTCGTCACTCGTGTCCATCCGCCGCGCCAGGTCGTCGTTGGTGAGCCGCGTGGGGGGAAGGTAAGACCCGGTCCCTGCGATCCTGACCTTAATCAACGGCGGGGATGGCGGCCTTGATCCTGTCCACCAGGCCGGCTTGGCAGGCGAGGAACGTCCGTTCCACTGCAGCCTCGATCGCGGAGGCGTCGGACCGGCCGTGGGCGGCCATCACCAGCCCGTTCACCCCGAGGAGGGGGGCCCCGTTGTGCCCCTCGTAGCGGAGCTTCCTCGCCACCTCCCTCAGGGACGGGCGAGCGAGCCACGCCCCGGCCTTGGCCCGCGGGGAGCGGGAGAGCGCCGTCCGCAGCGCCAGCCAAACCACCTCCGCTCCGCCCTCAACGGCCTTGAGGAACAGGTTCCCGGCGAACCCGCCGGTGACGAGGACGTCGGCCGGCCGCGCGACAAGAACGGTGTGCGGCTCCACGTTGCCCACGAAGTTGTCGCGGGCGGCGAGGAACTCATGGGCGGCGCGCACCAGCTTATCCCCCTTGCCGGGCTCGACCCCGATGTTGAGGAGGCCCAGCGTGGGGGAGGCGATCCCCAGCACCTCCCGGGCGTAGGTGATCCCCATGTCCGCGAACTGAACAAGGTGCTGGGGTTTAGGGTCAGCGGTGGCCCCAGCGTCGATGAGCAGCACCGCCGGCCCGGCAAGCGTGGGCAGAGCCGCACACAGGCCTGGCCGCAGGATCCCGGGGAGCCGCCCGAGGACGAGCAGGGCGGCGGCCACCACCGCCCCGGTGTTGCCCGGGGACAGGAACGCGGCCGCCTTCCCCTCGGCCACGGCCTCCAACCCCCGGACGATGGACGACGTTCGATCGCGGACGGCCTCCACCGGATGGGCATCCGGGGCGACTACCCCGTCGCAGTGGAGGACCTCCACCGGGGCCGCGGGAGGGAGGTGGGGCTCGATGTCCTGGCGGCGGCCGGCGAGGATGAGGTGGACGGGCATGCGCTCGCCGGCCCGCACCGCTCCGGCCACCAACTCCCGGGGCGGGCGGTCCGCCCCCATCACGTCGACCACGATGGAAAGGGTCACGGGTACTATGCCGAGGGTGGGATTTGAACCCACACAGGCCGAAGCCCACTGCCCCCTCAAGACAGCGCGTCTGCCAATTCCGCCACCTCGGCGCCTCGGCATGTTAGCGGTGGCACCGAGTCCCGTCAAGAGTTGTCCCCGTTTGGGTTCTCGGGTAAGGTGCGGGCGTGGCCGCGGTTCGGCTCGGCGTCTATTCCGGGGATCCGCTGGCGGTGGAGCGCACGCTCGCCCAGCGGCTGAGCGCCCTCGGCCCCCACCAGCGGGTGGCCCTGTTCGGGGATGAAACTTGTCTGGGAAAGCTACTGGACGAGCTCGGCACCCAAGACCTGTTCGGGGAGGCCAAGGTGGTGGTGGTGCGGCGGGCGGACGCGCTGACCCACGAGCCGCGGCTGGCGACGGCGCTCGCCAGGGGCCTCCCGCCGGGCACGGGCCTGTTCCTCATCGGGGAAAAGCTCACCGGACCGGTGACGCGGGTCGCCGAGGAGGTGCAGCACTTCCCGGCCCCCACCGGCCGGGCGCTACGGGAACTGGCGAGAGAGCTCCTGGTCGAGGTCGGCCTTCCCACCCCGGCGTTCCTGGTGGACCTCCTCGCCGAGGCCAGCGGTGGGGACACGTTGCGCATGGCCCAGGAGGTGGCCAAGCTCGCCCTGTGGCAGGGGGCGCGGCTCCCCCCCGGGGCACGCCTCCCCGAGCTCCTGTTCTTCTCTCAGCCCCCGCCGTACGCGTTCCTGGACGCCGTGGGCACACGAAAGATAGCCCGGGCCTTGGCTGAGCTCGCGAAGCTTTTGCGCTCAGGGTGGAACCCGGCCTCCCTGTTCTTCCTCCTCGTGAGCCACATCCGGTCGCTCCTCGCCGCGCAGGCGGCGGCTTCCGCCGGGCGGAAGCCGCCCGGGCCAGAGTGGCTCGTGCGGCGGCGGCTGAACCAAGCCCGTCTGTTCGGCGAGCCGGCGCTGGTACGGCTGCTTGGCCGCCTGCAGGAGCTCGACCTGGCCATCAAAACGGGGAGGCTCTCCCCGGACGCGGCCCTGTACCTGTTTACGCTTGACTTGACTCCGGTTTGACCGGGATGCGCTCGCCGATCCCGGTGGTCTCGAGCAACAGCCGCGATGCCACCAGGGCGGCGAACAGGGACGCGGCCACGCCCAGGCCGAGGGTGATCGCGAACCCTTCCACCGGTCCGGAGCCCAAGGTGAACAGGATCACCGCGGTGATGATCGTGGTGATGTTGGCGTCCAGCACCGCCGGCAAGGACTTCGCGAACCCGGCGGTGATGCAGGCCGTGGGGGACTTGCCCGTCCGGCGCTCCTCCTTGATACGCTCGAAGATGATGACGTTGGCGTCCACGGCCATGCCGATGGTGAGGATGAGGCCGGCGATGCCGGGCAGGGTCAGGGTGGCCCCGAACGCGCGCAGGGCGGCGAACACGATGAGCATGTTTAGGATCAAAGCGACATCGGCTACCAGGCCCAGCCACCTGTAGTAGAGGATCATATACCCGAGGACGATGACGAAGCTGATGACAAGCGCGGTCATGCCGCGCCGGATGTAGTCTGCCCCCAGGGTGGGGCCGACGGTCTGCTCTTCGATCACCTGGACCCGGGTCGGCAGGGCCCCCGAACGGAGGACCACCGAAAGGAGCTTCGCCTCCTCGAACGTGAACCGGCCGGTAATCGTTGTGGAGTCCTGCACCGCCCGCCACCCGCCTTGGGCGGCCTGCTTGATGGACGGGGAGATGGCCGGCGCCGAGTACACCACGTTGTCCAGGATGATCGCCAGCCGGTCGTCGACCTGGAGGGTCCGTAGGACCTCGACGAACCGCTCCGCCCCGGTGCGGTTGAAGGTGAGGGCGATGTAGAGACCAGGGCTGCGGGGATCGGTGGACGTGCGCACCACCGCGCCCTCCAGCACCTCCCCGGTGAGCAGGGGTTCCCCCTGCACCAGGTAGTACTCGGATCGGTCGTTGCTGGGGAAAATCTCCTGGGGCTCGACCCGTTTAGCTTCCAGATCCCCCCGGTTCGCCGCCGCGTCCAGCACCTTGCGGAACTCGAGGAGCGCGGTGCGCCCGAGGAGCTGCTTGGCCTCCTCTGGATCTGCGGCGCCGGGGATCCGCACCTCCACCCGGTCGCCCCCCATGGGACGGATCTCGGCGTTGGCGAGACCGTACTGGTCCACGCGTTCGGAGAAGATGGTCACCAACCGGTCCACCACATCCCGGCGCTGGGCAGGCTCCACGTCCTCCAGGCCCTCCGCCTGGAGGACCAACCGCACCCCGCCCTGGAGGTCGAGGCCAAGCTTGATCACGTTCCCCAGGGGCCAAAACGGGTAGAGGAGCCCCACCACGGCGAACAGGGCTGCCAACACCACCCCGAACCGAATCCAGTCGTTGCGTTTCATCTCCTCACTTCCTCACTTGCGCGCCTTGTCCACGATGCTCGACCTGGATAGCCTGAGCTTTCCTTCCTCTACGGTGAGGACAACGGAGTCGTCCTCGATCTTCTCCACGGTGCCGAAGATCCCGCCGGCGGTAATCACCCGGTCCCCCCGCTTCAGGGAGGAGATGAGCTCGCGGTGTTCCTTTTGCCGCCGCCGTTGTGGCCGGATGAGGAGGAAGTAGAAGATGGCGGCGAACACCACGAGCAGGATGACCATGGAGATGAGGGATTGGCTGGCTTGGGCGTCCCCTGCAACCTGGGCGTACGCTGTCATGTCATCACCCCTTAGCACGTTGAACCCGCAACACTCCGCGCGCCACGAAGGGAATGGCGACCACCGCCACACCCCCGCTCCAAGCCCAAAACGCCGGGCCGGAAAGGCCACGGCCCAACGCCACGAGCTGGTGCAGCACGGCGAAGAGGTCCAACCACAGTATAGCGTAAACGGGGGCGGCGAGCGACCGGGGCCGGGCGAGGTCGAGGGCCACAGTGAGCGGGGGAACAGCGAGCCATGCCGCGAGCGCGGCCCGGGCCCCGACCAGCCCGAGGCCGAGGAAGAGGAGGGCATGGCCGGGGAGGAGGCGGACCGGGGAGTTGCCCGCCAGCGGTCCCCGCCGGACGCGCCAGAGCCCATGGCCCCATAGGCCGAGGAGCAACGCCCCGCCGGTGAGCCGCCATGGGACGGGGAGCGGGGCGAGGGCCGCGGCGATCAGCACCACGAGCAGGCTCCCCGAGAGGAAGACGATGCCCCTCATACCAGGTACGGGAGGAACGCGGTGGCCAGGCCCAGGAACAGGAAGATGCCGATGAGGTCGCCGATCGTGGTCGCCACCGGCCCGGACACCATCGCCGGGTCGATGCCCAACCGCTTGAACAAGAAGGGGAGGACGCCGCCCGTCAAACACGCGCCCACGGTGGTCCCCGCCAACGCCACCCCGGCCACGGCCCCGAAGAATGGCCTCCGCCAAAGCAGGGTAGCGATGAGCCCGATTTGGGCCCCGAGTGCCAACCCAGCCAGAAGCCCCACCCTGAGCTCCTTCCACACCACCCAGGGCAGGTCTTTCCACTGAACTGCGCCGATGGCCATGCCCCGGATGGCCACGGACAGGGCCTGGGCCGCGGCGTTGCCGCTCATGTCCGCAATCAGAGGCATCAGCGCTGCCACAAACGCCAGTTCCGCGATCGTCGCCTCGAACCGGCTCACCACGGCGGCCACGGTCATGTTGAGAATAACTAAGGCCATCAGCCATGGCAGCCGTTTGCGCACCGAGGTCTGCGGAGGGTCCAAGGGATGATCCTCGCCGGCCGGGATGCCGCCCAGGCGAAGGAGGTCCTCGGTGGCCTCCTCGCGGATCACGTCGATCACGTCGTCCACGGTGACGATGCCGAGGAGCTTCCCCCCCCCATCCACCACCGGAAGGGCGAGGAAGTTGTACTTGTCAAACGTCCTCGCTACGTCCTCCACGTCCATCGTCGCGGGCAAGGACACGAATTCCGACTGCATGATGTTGCGGATCGGCGTTTCGGGCTGGGCGAGCACGAGTTCCCGCAGGGACAGGACCCCGAGGAGCCTCTTCTTCTCGTCCACCACGTACGCGTAGTAGATGGTCTCCGCCTCTTCCGCCACCCGGCGCAGATGTTCGATCGCGTCCTGAGCGGTCATATCACCTGGCAGGGCCACGACCTCGGGGGACATGAGCCCGCCCGCGGTGTCGGGGGGGTAGGCGAGGAGTTCCGAGAGGGACTTCGCTTCCCAGGTCTCAAGGCGAGAGAGGACGTCCTGCACCGTCTCGCGGGGGAGCTCGGCGAGGAGGTCCACCGCGTCGTCGGGCTCCATGTGGGAGAGAATCTGGACGGCCTCCTCCCGGTTGAGCTCAGCGAGGAGCTTGGCCGCCTCGTCCGGCTCCATCTCCCCAAGCGGCTCAGCCGCGGCCCGACGCCGGTACAGGCGGCGCAGGAGCTCCACCGCCTCCTCCTCCCGGAGGGCGGCGAGGATCTCCGCGACCTCAGCCGGATGGCGACGGATGAGGTTGTGGATGTCCACCGGCTCCCGAATCTCCTCAGGCATACTCGGGCAATATACCCGACCGGTGCCGGGCTTCCAGGCCGCAGCCTTGGGCGAGGTGACAGGACACGGTGTGGTACGCGGGACGCTAGACGAGCGCGATCAGGCCCACCGCAGCAAGGAGGACGGCGGCCCCAGCGATGAGCACCCCGAGGGCGATCAGGGGGAGCGCCCTCCAGGGCGGGATGCCGAGCAGGGTGGCGATCACCGCCCCGGTCCACGCCCCAGTGGCCGGGAGCGGGGTGGCCACGAACAGGACCAGGGCCAGGTGCCCAAGATGGCGAAACCGTTCCCGCTGCCGCCTTTCCTGCCAGGCGAGATAGCGCACGGCACCCCGCCCGATCGGGCCGGGAAGGCGGGGGAGGTGCGGCAAGAGCCGCCCTAAGACGAGGAGGAGGAGCGGAACCGGGAGAAGGTTCCCCGCCACGGCCAGGACGTAGGCGGACGCGGGGGAGAACCCGAGGGCAAGGGCCAGGGGGAGTCCACCGCGCAGCTCGGCGATCGGCGCCGCGGAGAGAAGCAGCACCTTAGCCGCCGCCAGCCAGTCCATGGCCTGCATTATCCATGATCGACAGCTCATGTTCCCTCTGCCGCTCGGTTGTAGGAAACAGCGTTCCCCGCGTACCATCACCGTGGACCGTGATCGCCGGACCCGGTTCACGGATCACGGATTTCGCATCGCGAAGGAGAGGTGGTGGGGTTGCGCCTGTACAACACGCTCACCCGCAAGCTGGAAGAGCTCTCGGTCCACGGCAACACGGTGCGGATGTACGTGTGCGGCCCCACCGTGTACGACCTCATCCACATCGGCAACGCCCGCCCGTTCATCGTGTTCGATGCCCTGCGCCGGTACCTGGAGGAGCAGGGGTACACCGTGCATTACGTCCAGAACATCACCGATGTGGACGACAAGATCATCCGCCGCGCCCAGGAGGAGGGGCGTCCGCCGGAGGAGGTGGCGGCCCGCTACACCGAGGCCTACCTCCAGGACCTTGCCGCCCTCGGGGTGCGACCGGCCACCCACTCCCCGAAGGCAACCGAGTACGTCCCCAAGATGATCGAACTCGTTCAGAGGCTTGTGGAGAAGGGGCATGCCTACGTGGTGGACGGGGACGTGTACTTCTCGGCCGGGAGCTTCCCCGAGTACGGGAAGCTGTCCGGCCGGGTCCGGGAGGAGCAGGAGGCCGGGGCCCGGGTGGAGGTGGACGAGCGGAAGCGGGATCCCCTGGATTTCGCCCTCTGGAAGGCGGCGAAGCCCCGGGAGCCCAAGTGGCCGTCCCCGTGGGGTGAGGGCCGCCCCGGCTGGCACACGGAGTGCGTGGTGATGGCGATGCACCTCCTCGGGGAGACGGTGGACATCCACGCCGGGGGCAGCGACCTCATCTTCCCCCATCACGAGAACGAGCTCGCCCAGGCCGAGGCCCTCAGTGGGAAGCCGTTCGTCAAGATCTGGCTGCACAACGGCCTCCTCACCGTGCGGGGGGAACGGATGGGGAAGTCCCTGGGGAACTTCGAGTACGCCCGGGACGTGGTGAACCGGTACGGGGGCGAGGCTGTCCGCTACTTCTACTTGGCGCGGGATTGGCGCAAGCCCCTGGAGTTCTCCCACGAGGCCCTCCTTGAGGCCAAGCGGGCGGTGGAGCGGGTGTACGACTTCCTGTGGGGGGCCGAGGCCCTGCCCGAACCAGCTCCACCTGCTCAACCGACGGAGCTTGAGCAGTTGGCGGAGAGGTTCCACGCGGAGCTTGAGGAGGACTTCAACACCCCCGGGGCGATCGGGGTGCTCCAAGAGATCGTGGGGGCAGGGCACCGGTGCCGCCTAGGTGGAGATCCGGCAGGGGCCAGGGCGGCGGCGGCACTGGTGCGGCGGCTGGGGAAGGCGCTGGGACTGTTCCAGAGGTCTCGGCCGGCGACCGAAGGGCTTGCGGACAAACTGATCGAGATGCTGATCGAGCTCCGCGGGGAGCTGCGCCGGGAGCGGCGGTTTGCCCTGGCCGACCGGATCCGGGACCGGCTCGGGGAGCTGGGGATCGAACTGCGCGACGGCCCAACCGGCACCACGTGGGCCCTCCGGCCCCGCTAGCCCAAACGCCCGAGGACCTCGGCCGTGTGTTCCCCCAACCGGGGTGGGGGGAGGAGACTGGGCGGCCAGGCCTGGGGCAGCGGGCAGGCCACGCTCGTATAGCGGCCCACCGCGGGGTGATCCACCTCCACCAGGAGTCGGCCGGTGAGTCCAGGGTCTCCGAACAGCTCCCCAAGCGAGTTCACCGGTCCGGCCGGAACCCCGGCCGCCTTCAGGTGGGCGATCCACTCCGCCCGGGGCCTCTGGCGGAACACGGCCTCCAGCACGGAGACGAGCGCGTCCCGGTTCTTCACCCGGTCGGGGTTCGTGGCGAACCGGGGATCTCCCGCGAGCTCGGGCCGGCCTACGGCCGCGCACAGGGCGCGGAACTGGTCGTCCGTGCCCACCGCCACCATCAGGAGGCCGTCCCCCGCCGGGAACGCCTGGTACGGGACGATGTGGGGATGCGCGGTCCCGAGCCGCTTCGGTTCCTCGCCGGTGAGGAGGAACGCCTGGGCCACGTTGACCAGGGCCGCCGCCGAACACTCGGCGAGCGTCACCTCCACCGCCTGCCCTTCCCCGGTGCGGGCCCGCTCGAGCAGCGCGGCCAGCGTCCCGGAAAGCGCGGCCCACGCGGTGAGCACGTCCACGATCGCCACCCCGACCTTGGCCGGCCGCTCCCCCTCGCCGGTGATCGCCATCAAGCCCCCGATGGCCTGGATCAGGGCGTCGAACCCGGGCTCGTCCCGGTACGGCCCGGGCGGGAACCCGGCGATCGCCACGTACACCAGGCGCGGGCAGATCTCCCGCACCTCGGGGTAGCCCAATCCCACCCGTTCCGCCGTCTCCGGGAGGAAGTTATGCACAAGCACGTCGCTTCCGGCGATCAAGCGACGTAGGATCGCCTGCCCTTCCTGGGAAACCAAGTCCAGGGCAAGCCCGTACTTCCCCCGGTTCACCGCCAGGAAATACGCGGACTCTCCCCCCACGAACGGCGGCCCCCAGCGGCGGGTCTCATCCCCGCTGCCGGGCCGCTCCACCTTGATCACCTCCGCCCCAAGGTCGGCCATCCACATCGTCGCGAGTGGCCCAGCCAGGATGCGGGAGAGGTCGAGGACACGAATTCCGGCGAGGGGCTTCATGGCTGATCAAACAGGGACAGCATTGGGGGCTCCTCATCCAGGAGGATCCTGACCTCCCCGTACACCCCGTCGTAGCCGGGGCGGATCGCGAGCTTGCTCGCCCTCATCTTGCCGATGGCCTGGACGACCCGCTGCGGGGCCCCGGCGGCGAGCTCGGTCAGCGGAAGGTCGAGGAGGATCGCGAGCTCGCTCCCGAACCGCGCCACCAGGCGCTGGTACTCCTCCTGCACGGCCTTCGTGTCCGGCCCCTGGCCCAAGGCTTGCCCGAGGATCTCGGGGAGCGGCACCAGCGACCGGTACGGGATCGCCCCGACCGGTTGGGACCCGGGTGGTCGATCGGCCAGCTCTTCCACCCGGTGCATCACCCCCACCGTGACCGGACGGCCGCAGACCGGGCAACGTCCCCTGTGGGCCCGCGTCTCGCTCGGGGCAAGCACCACCCCACACGCCCGGTGCCCATCGTAGTGGTACTTCCCCTCCTCGGGGAAGAACTCGATCGTCCCGAGGAACCGCTGCGGATCCTTGTTGCGGATGGCCTCGACCAGGGCGGGATAGGAGGGCTCGGAGAGGTCGAACGCGCACGCTTCCCGCCCGAGGCGGGACGGGGAGTGGGCGTCGGAGAAGGACACAAGGCTGAGGCGATCCAAGGCCGAGAGCCGCCAGTTCATCGGTGGGTCCGAGGAGAGGCCGGTCTCGATGGCGAACACGTGCCGGGCCGCCTCGCCAAGTCCCTCCTCCAGGGAGTCAAACCCGGACTGGGCCCCGAAGATCGAGCACCACGGGGTCCAGGCGTGGGCCGGGATGACGGCGGCGGAGGGGCTGGCGGCGAGCACGATCTCGATGAGCTTCGCCCCGGGGACGCCGAACGTGGGGCGCCCGTCGGCCGCGAGGCTCCCGAGCTTCCCCAGCTCCCGGTTGATGCGCGCTGCCTCCTCGGCCCCTGGGGCGAGCACCAGGAAGTGGACCCGCCGCACCCGTCCGTCCTGGGACCAGATCGCCGATACCTCGGTGGTGAACACGAAATGGACGCCCCCGTACGTGTAGATCCCTGTCCCGGCCGGGGTGAGCCCCGCCGCGAGCTCCTTGAACCACTTGGGGTGAGTGAAGTCCCCGGTACCCAGGATCTGAAGACCCTTCCATCGCGCCCACTGTGCGAGGTGCAGAAGGTCCATGTCCCCGCTCGTGGCCCGGGAGTAGCGCGAGTGCAGATGCAGGTCGGCGATGAGCCGCATAGGCCCAGTATAATCCAAGCATGACCAACAGGATACGGGTCGTCTTCGCATCCCGCACCGGCAACACGCGCAAGGTGGCCGACGCCATCGCCCAAGCGGTGGGCGGGGAGCTCGTGGACGTCCGGAAGAGCCCGCACTGTGACCTTTCCCAGGCGGGGTTCCTGTTCGTGGGGGATGGGGTGTACATGGGCCGGCCATCCAAGGCGATGGTGAGATTCCTCCAAGGCCTTTCCGTCCCGGCTGGGCTTAAGGCGGCGGTGTTCGGGACCTACGGCGCCCAGGCCAAGCAGCTCGATGTGCTCGCCCGGCTTCTTGAGGAGAAAGGGATCGAGGTCGTGGACCGGTTCGCCTGCCCGGGCCGGGACTGGTTCGCCCTCGGCCTCCTTAAGCGGGGCCGGCCGAACCAGGACGAGCTCCGCGCGGCCCAGGCATTCGCCCGTCGGGCAGTGGGCGGCTAGTCCAGGTAGCCAAGGTCGCGCAGGCGCCGCTCGAGCTCCCGCTCCTCGTCCGGGGTGAGGTCGGGGAGGAGTCCCTCCGCCCGCAGCTTCTCCCGCACCACCGCAGCCACGTACTCGTCCAGCGACCGGGCGGAAAGCAGCTCCAGGTTGGCCTCGACCGTGCGGGCGACCTCCTCAGGAATCCGCACCGTCCGGTACTCGCTCATCCCTGCTCCTCGACCCCGAAGTGGCGCAGGATGAGGTCCTTCACCTCGAGGATGCTCGCTTCGTGGCCCAAGCCCATGGGGGGGTCGGCGATGAGGATCCCGCACGGGGCGTGGTTGGCGTCGTCGGGACCGGTGTCGTTGGCGTGGAGGTGGATCCGGTTCCAGCCCACGGTGCCGATGGACCGCCAGGCGAGGTCCCCGAAGTACACGAGGAGATCCGGCGGGATGCCCCGCACCGCCCGGTAGGTCCGCTCCGGGTAAAGGACGCGGGTGCCCAGGGGGCGTCCGTGCTCGTCGGGGAGCGCCGTCAGGCGTTCGGCCAGCTCGGCCCGCACCTCCTCGTAGCGCCCGGGAGGGACCACGCCCTCCGGCTCGCGTCCGGCCACGTTCAGGAACACCCGCCCGTAGTAGCCGCCCTCGCCCCAGGCAATCGTCCGCGACCAGTCCACGCGGCCCTCTCGGATCAGGGCCTCCATGCGGGTCGGCGCTCCCGGGTATTCGTGGAGCGCGAGGTACCCTTCCTGGAGGAGCCACTCGTTGACCGCGATCCCCCCGCGCATCGGCTGCGCCCCGTGGTCGGAGGCGACGAGCACCTGGGTTCGGGCCGGCAGCTCGGCGAGCAGCTCCCCGAGCTCGTGGTCCAGGAACCGATAGTAGTCGCGCAGCGCGTCCCGGAACGGGCTCCGGGGGCCGTGCTTCGGGTGTGTGGGATCGTGGTCCGCCCAGAACGCGTGGTGCACCCGATCCGGGCCCATCTCCACCATGGCGAAGAAGTCCCACCGGAGCTCGGCGACCATCCGGCGGGCCAGGGCGAATCGGTTCGCGGTGGCTGTCCGCACCCGATCGAGTAGAGCGGCCTTGTCCTCGGTGCGGAACTCGCGCACGTCGAACGCGTACCCCCCGATCCAGCGCCGGACATCGTCCGCAAGCGAGGTGGGGTAGGTGTAGTCGGTGGCCGCCTCGGGGGCGGGGAACCCCGAGACGAGCCACCCCCGCACCGGCTTCGGGGGGTAGGTGCCAGGGATTCCCAGGAGCACCGAGGAGAGGCCGTACCGGCCCAGGATGTCCCATGCCGCGGGAGCGGTGAACCGGGTCGAGGTGGCGAGGGCAAGGCCGGTGTAGGAGTGATCGGCTCGGTTGCGGAACCCGTACACCCCAAGTTCGCCCGGGTCCTTGCCGGTCATCATGCACATCCACGCTGGCACGGTGATCGGCGGGTCCACCGACCGGAGGCGGAGGAAGCTCCCGCCCCGGACGATCCCGGCCAGGGTCGGCAGGTCCGGAAGAAGCTGGGAAAGGAGTTCCGGATCCACGCAATCGAGGCCGATCAGGGCCAGCCTCATCGCATCGCCTCCGCCAGGATCCGAGCCACCTCGGGTCGGGTCACCTCCGCCGGGGGCGTCTTCCCCTCCCGCAGCATCGCCCGGAGCTCGGTGCCGGACAGGGTCAGGTGGTCGGCCTCCGGGTGGGGACACGTCTTCTCCGTGGCCATCCCACCGCACCTCCGGCACCAGAAGGCAGGGCGAAACTTGAGGGGGATGATGCCGAGCTCGTCGGGGGCGAACCGATCGAAGATCTGTTGGGCCTCGTACGGACCGTAGAAGCTTCCAACCCCGGCGTGGTCGCGGCCGACCACAAAGTGGGTGGCCCCGAAGTTCTTCCGGCACAGGGCGTGGAAGACCGCCTCCCGTGGGCCCGCGTAGCGCATGTTGGCCGGGAACGCGCAGATGAACACGCGCTCCCGGGGGAAGTAGCCATCCACCAGGGCCCGGTACGTGGTCAAGCGAACCTGGGCCGGGACGTCCCCGGCCTGGGTCTCCCCCATCAGGGGGGAGAGGAGGAGACCATCGCAAACTTCAAGGGCGCACCGCAGGAGGTACTCGTGGGCCCGGTGCAGGGGGTTGCGGGTCTGGAACGCGGCCACCGTCCTCCAGCCGCGGCGGACGATCTCCGCCCGGGCCTTCTCCGGGGCCAGCTCCACCTCCGGGAACTCCGGGGCCGGGAGGTCCAGCGCCCAGGCCTCGCCGCCGACGAGGGTCGTGGGTTCGGCGAGGACCCGGGCCACCCCGGGGTGGTGGGGGTCATCCGTCCCGAACACGTGGTGGGCCTCCCACGCCGGATCACGGGTGAACACCTCGATCCCCCGCAGGATCCCCACCGCGGCCCCGTCCGGGCCGGCCAGGACAGCTAGACCTCCGGATCGCAGGGCGTCGGCGACCTTTGGCTCCACCGGGAGCACGATCGGGAGCGGCCACACCGTGCCGTCCGGGAGGCGCATCGTCTCCACCACCGACCGGTACGCCCGCTCCCCGAGGAACCCGGTGAGCGGGGAGTACACCCCGGTGGCCAGGCACCGTAGCTCCCGCAGGTAGTACGGGGACAGGGGAATTTGGGGAAGACCTTCCGCCTCCCGGCGCAGGGCGTCGGCTTCACGCCCCGTGAGGAGCCGGCACACCAGCCTCCCCCCGTGGGGCGGCACCACTCCCCCAGCTACGTCGCTCCCTTCTCTCGGATCCCCCTCTCCTCGTTGCGGGAGAGGGTCGCGGGCGAGGGGGACGCCCTCCCCCTGCCCCCGCCCATCCAGGGAGGAGAGCTGGGGAAGAGGGTGAGGGGCGATCAAGCCGTGCTCCTCCAGGTGCCGGATGACCTTGGCCGCCGACTCGGCGGGCGTCTCCCGGTCGGTGTCGCAGACGACCTCCGGGTGCTCCGGCTCCTCGTAGGGATCGTCGATCCCGGTGAAGCCTCGGACCTCCCCGGCGAGGGCCTTCTTGTACATCCCTTTCGGGTCGCGGGCGATCAACGTGGCGAGCGGACAGCGGCAGTACACCTCGACGAACCTGGGGGCGCGGGCCCGGGCAGCGCGCCGCGCCTCGCGGTACGGGGACACGAACGCGCACAGCGCGATCACGCCGTTCCTCGCAAGCAGCGCGGCCACGAAGCTCACCCGGCGGATGTTCTCGTCCCGGTCCTCCTTGGAGAACCCGAGATCCCAGGTCAGGTCCTGGCGCACCGTGTCCCCGTCGAGCCGCTCTACCGGACCGATCCCACGCCGCCTGAGTTCCCTCTCCAACGCCTGGGCCAGCGTCGTCTTCCCCGAGCCGGGAAGCCCGGTGAACCACACCACGAACCCTTGTTCCACCGTAATCCCCTTTCCGTGTTGGTACCCCCGAGGGGGTGGGAGCTCCGTCTAGAGGTAGCCAAGCCTGTGCAGCCGACGCCGGACGATCTCCACCTCGCGCGGGGTCAGGGTGGGCGGGTCGCCCTCGGTCTCGGCCACCAGGTCGCGCAGCACGTGCACCACGAACTCGTTCACCGAACGGTAGCCCGTATCCTCCACCACCCGCCGCAGCCGCTCGTAAAGCGGTCGCGGTATCTTCAGCGTCACACGATCGCTCGCCATACTCCAATTGGAGTATACAGCCGAGCTCAGGCCCATCCAAGCTCGTGTTTTCCTGGGCCGCTCGGTATACTCCGAACCGCTACCAAAGGAGGCCCATGATCCCGTGGCACTTGATCGGGCTATCGTTCGTCGCCGAGTACGTGGACTCGGCGCTCGGCATGGGCTATGGCACTGTCCTGACGCCCATCCTGCTCCTCCTCGGGTACCCCCCCGGTCAGGTGGTCCCGACCGTCCTCCTCGCCGAGCTGGGGACCGGGTTCCTCGCCGCCGGCTGGCATCACGGGCTCCGGAACGTGAACCTGCGCTGGGGCTCCCCAGACCTCACCGTGGCCGGGGTGCTGGGGGCGATGAGCGTCCTCGGCGCGGTGGCGGCCGTGGTAACCACGGTGAGCCTGCCCGCTCCGGCAGTGAAGCTGTACATCGCGGCGATGGTCACCGCGATGGGTATCGCGATCCTG
This sequence comes from Candidatus Acetothermia bacterium, assembly GCA_024653305.1. Taxonomy (NCBI): domain Bacteria; phylum Candidatus Bipolaricaulota; species Candidatus Acetothermia bacterium. The sequence goes on from JANLFW010000001.1 coordinate 167,370, forward strand.
GTCAGGCGGGCCCGAGAGTGGCGGTTCTCCTGGCCGCGCCTCCTGGCCATCGGAGCCATCGCCGCGTTCAACAAGGGCATCTCCGGCGGGGGGTACGGCCCCCTTGTGACCGCCGGCCAGATCCTGTCCGGGGTGGGTGCCAAGAACGCGGTGGGCATCACCAGCCTTGCCGAGGGGTTGACGTGCCTGGTAGGGGTGATGGCCTACCTGTTCCTGCAGCCGCCGGAGTCGTGGACGATGGCCCCCCCGCTCGTCCTGGGGGCGATCCTGTCCGTGCCGCTGGCCGCCCTCACCGTGAAGCGGGCCCCCGAACGAGGGGTCGCGCTCGCCGTGGGAGCAGCGGTGCTCGGGATCGGGGTCCTCAGCCTGGTCCGGGCCGTGGGCTAACGGGCGCGGGCCCCTGCCGCCTCGAGGAGCTCCTCCACCCGGTCGGGGGCCTCCCAGGTCGGGGCAAGATCGAGCCGGCCGAAGTGCCCGTAGCACGCGAACGGCTCGTAGATCGGCCTCCGCAGGTCCAGCCGCTCGATGATCGCCGCCGGGCGGAAGTCGAACACCTCGAGGACCACCCGGCGCAGCGCGTCCAGGGAGAGCCTCCCGGTGCCGTGCGTCTCCACGTTCACCGCGATGGGACGGGCCTGGCCGATGGCATACGCCACCTGGACCTCACACTCCTGGGCGAGCCCCGCCGCCACGACATTGATGGCCACGTAGCGGGCCATGTACGACCCGGACCGATCGACCTTGGTCGGGTCCTTGCCGGAGAACGCCCCCCCGCCGTGGGAGCCGTAGCCGCCGTAGGTGTCGGCGATGATCTTGCGCCCGGTCATCCCGGTGTCCGAGGCCGGGCCCCCGATCACGAACCGCCCCGATGTGTTGACGAGGATCTCCGTGTCCTCGTCTAGCCATCCGTCGAGCACCGGTTCCACCACCAGCCGCTTTAGATCCAGCCGCAACTCCTCAAGGGGGGTCTCCTCCGCGTGCTGTACGGCGAGGAGCACGGTATGGGCCCGGATTGGCCGCCCGTCCTCGTACTCCACCGTGACCTGGGTCTTCCCGTCCGGGCGTAGGTAGGGAAGGGTCCCATCCCGGCGCACCTCGCTCACCCGCTGGGCCAGCTTGTGGGCCAGGGTGATGGGAAGCGGCATCCGCTCCGGCGTCTCGGTGGTAGCGTAGCCGAACACGATCCCCTGGTCCCCCGCTCCCACCTGGTCGTACGGGTCCGTGGACCCGGCCCGGGCCTCCCGCGCCTTGAGCACGGCCTGGGCGATGTCCGGCGACTGCTGGCGGATGAGCACCGCTACCGCGCACGCATCGTGGGAAAGCCCGTACTCCGGCCGCGTGTACCCGACGTCCCGGATCACCCGGCGCGCGATCTCCCCCGGCTCGATGTGGGCGGTGGTGGCGACCTCGCCGCCGATGATGACCAGCCCTTGCATGGTGAACGTCTCGCATGCCACCCGGCCCTGCGGGTCCTGGGCGAGCACCGCGTCCAGGACCGCGTCGGAGATGCGGTCGGCGAGCTTGTCCGGGTGCCCCTCGGTCACGGATTCCGCGGTGATCAACTTCGTGGCCAATCCCACCTCCTCGGATCTAAGCTCTTCCCAGAGCGTCGTCGGGGAAGACTACCATACCCGCGTCCGATCGGCCAGCGCACCTTCCTGGCATCGGTCACTGCCTCGGGTTTTGAAGTAAACTCGGGGGCTTAAGATCGGTGCGTGTCGAGTTCATCCCAGGGAGGGACGATGGAACGGACGCTTGTGCTGCTCAAGCCGGATGCCGTGCAGCGGCGCCTCATCGGGCGGATCATCAGCCGGTTCGAGGACAAGGGGCTAAGCATCGTGGGGTTGAAGCTCCTTCGGATCTCCCCCGAGCTCGCGGAACGGCACTACGCCGAGCACCGTGGAAAGCCGTTCTACGGGGAGCTCGTGGCCTACATCACCTCGGCCCCGGTGGTGGCGATGGTGGTGGCAGGGCCGCGGGCCATTGACACCGTGCGCCGGCTGATGGGGAAGACCAATCCACTCGACGCCGAACCGGGCACGGTTCGCGGGGACTTCGGGCAGTCCATCACCATGAACCTCGTCCACGGCTCGGATTCCCCAGCCTCAGCAGCACGGGAGATCCCCTTGTTCTTCGGGGATCAGGAGTTGGTGGACTACCGGACGGCGGACGCGCCGTGGCTGGGAGGCTGACGTGGAACTCCCGGCGCGTTACGACCCCCGTGAAGTCGAGCCCCGCATCCTCCGGATGTGGGAGGACGGCGGCTACTGGGCCTGCGACCCTGGGAGCGGGAAGCCTCCGTTCTCCATCGTCATCCCCCCGCCCAACATCACCGGCCGCCTGCACTTGGGCCACACCCTCGTCAACACCCTCCAGGACCTAGTGATCCGGTACAAGCGCATGGACGGCTACGAGGCGTGCTGGTTCCCGGGCACCGACCACGCCGGGATCGCCACCCAGAACGCGGTGGAAAAGGAGCTTGCCAAGGAAGGCAAGACCCGACAGGATCTGGGGCGGGAGGCGTTCCTCGCCCGGGTATGGCGGTGGAAGGAGCGGTACGGGAACGAGATCGTCGACCAGCTCAAGACCTTGGGCTGCTCGTGCGATTGGTCCCGCCAGCGGTTCACCCTGGACGAGGGCCTGTCGCGGGCGGTGCGGACCGCGTTCGTCCGCCTATACCGCGAGGGCCTGATCTACCGGGGCGACTACATGATCAACTGGTGCCCCCGCTGCTCAACCGCGCTTTCCGACATCGAGGTCGAGCACGAGGAGCAAGACGGGAACCTATACTTCATCCGATACCCGCTCGAAGGTGGGGGGTCCGTGACGATCGCCACCACCCGACCGGAGACGATGCTCGGGGACACCGGGGTCGCAGTGAACCCCGGCGACGAACGGTATCGGCACCTCATCGGCCGCGCCGCCGTCCTCCCCATCCTTGGGCGGCGGCTCCCCATCGTCGGGGCGGAGGAGGTGGACCCCACGTTCGGGACCGGTGTCCTCAAGGTCACCCCGGCCCACGACCCGGTGGACCGGGAGATCGGGCATCGCCATGGCCTCCCGGCAGTGGACATCCTCAACGCGGACGGGACGATCAACGACCGCGGCGGCCCGTTCGCCGGCCTGGATCGGTACCGGGCCCGGGAGGCGATCCTCGCGCGCCTGAAGGTGGACGGGTTCCTGGAAAAGGTCGTCCCGTATCGGCATGCCGTCGGACACTGCCAGCGCTGCCAGACCCCGGTGGAGCCGCGGATCTCCACCCAGTGGTTCGTGCGCACGAAGCCCCTGGCCGAGCCGGCCATCGACGTGGTGCGGGCCGGGAGGATCGAGTTCATCCCCGAGCGGTGGACGAAGGTCTACTTCGACTGGCTTGAGAACATCCGCGACTGGTGCATCTCCCGCCAGCTATGGTGGGGGCATCGGATCCCGGCTTGGTACGGCCCGGACGGGGAGATCTTCGTGGGCCTGGATGTGGGGGAGGCCCGCGCCCTCGCCCGGGACCACTACGGACGTGACGTGCCCCTGCGCCAGGATGAGGATGTGCTCGATACCTGGTTCTCCTCGTCGCTGTGGCCATTCTCGGTGATGGGCTGGCCGGACGAGACCGCGGACCTGCGGCGGTTCTACCCGACCTCGCTCCTCGTCACCGCGTTCGACATCCTGTTCTTCTGGGTGGCGCGAATGGTCATGATGGGCCTTCACTTCATGCACGAGGTACCGTTTCGCCAGGTCATGATCACCCCACTCATCGTGGACGAGCACGGCCAGAAGATGAGTCGGTCCCGGGGCAACATGATCGACGCCCTCGAGGTGAAGGAAAGCCACGGCATGGACGCCCTGCGGTTCACCATGGCCCAGAGCTCGTCCAAGGGGCGGGAGCTGCGCCTGTCGATGCGTCAGCTCGACGAGGCCCGGAACTTCGAGAACAAGGTGTGGAACATGGCTCGGTTCGTGCTCGCCACCACCGCCGACGTCCCAGCCGGGGTGGACCTCGCCGGCCGGCCGCTGGCCTGGGAGGACCGATGGATCCTGTCCCGCCTCGCCCGGCTCGTAGCCAAGGTGCGGGAGGAGCTGGACCGCTACAACTTCCACCTCGCCGCCGAGTCCCTGTACCACTTCACGTGGCACGAGCTGTGCGACTGGTACCTGGAGCTCGCGAAGCTGCGCCTCCATGATGGGCAAGGGGAGGCCCGTACCACATGCCAGCTCGTGCTGCGGGAGGTGCTGGACACGGTGGTCCGTCTCCTTCACCCGTTCATGCCCTACCTCACCGAGGAGATCTGGCGGCACATGGGCGGGGCGGGGACGGTGGCCCGGGCGGTTTTCCCCCGGCCTTGCCCCGAACGCATCGACCCCGAGGCCGAGGCGCGCCTGTCCCTGGTGATGGACCTGATCCGGGAAATCCGTGCGGTGCGCGCCGAGCTCGGGGTCCCGGCCGCGGCCGAGGTGGAGGTGGTCCTCGTTGCCGGGGACAAGGCGCGGGAGCTTGCGGCCTCGTTTGCCCCGGCGATTCGGCGCCTGAGCCGGGCCGCGTCCGTCCGCTGCGCGGCGGGGTACCTCTCGAGCGCGGGCACGGCCTGGGGGGTGGCCGGGGACATCGCGTTCTTCCTGGCGCTTGGGGACATGGTGGACTGGGATGCGGTGGCCGCCCGGCTCTCGCGGGACCTCGCGCAGGTGGACGACGCCCTGGCCAAGGTGGAAGCCCGCCTGGGGAACCCGGCGTTTCGGGACAAGGCCCCGCCGGAGGTGGTGGCCAAGGCCGAGGCCGAGGCCGAGGGGCTCAGGACCCGCCGGGCCCGGTTGGCACGCCTGCTCGGGGAGGGAAGCCGGTGAACGGCCTCCCCTGGTCGGCCCTGGCCCCGGAGCGGGAGGTCAAGCCCGGCCTCTCCCGGACGCGGGCGCTCCTCTCCCGGCTCGGGAACCCGGAGGAGCGGTTCCCGGCGGTGCACGTGGCGGGGACCAACGGCAAGGGGTCGGTGGTGGCGTTCCTGGACTCCGTGTTCCGCGCCGCGGGCTTGCGCGTGGGGATGTACACGTCCCCCGACCTTGGCGACCCCACCGCCCGGATTCGTGTGGATGGGGAGAAGATCCCCATGGGCCGGCTGACCGAGCTCGTAAGCGAGGCGGCGCTGCCGGTGGAGGAGCTCATCGCCGGCCCGGGGCGGCCCACATACTTCGAGGCCTTGACCGCGGCCGCGTTCGGCCACTTCGCCGCGGAGCGGGTGGACCTGGCGGTGGTGGAGGTGGGCTTGGGCGGCCGCTACGATGCCACCAACTGCCTGGCCCGGCCGATCCTGTCCCTGCACACCAACGTTGATCAAGACCATAGCGAGTTTTTCGGTCCAGGCCTCGCCCGCGCGGCATGGGAGGATGCGGGCATCGCCCGGCTCGGGGTGCCGTTCCTGACCTCGGAGGACAAGGAAGACGTCCTGGCGGTGGTGGCCGCGGAGTGCCGCGCCGTCGGGGCGGCGCTGTGCGTGGTGGATCCGGAGGACGTCCAACCCGTAGAGCTGGGGTGGGAGAAGGCAGTGTGGCGTTCCCGGACCGACCCGTTCGATCTCGGGCCATTCGAGACCGGCCTCGTGGGCGCGTACCAGGCGCGGAACCTGGCCCTGACCCTGGGGGCGCTGGCCGAGCTCGCCGGGGGGATAGGGCTGTCCCGAGACGCGGTGCGGGAGGGGCTGGCCCAGGCCCGGTGGCCGGGTCGGTTCGAGGTGGTGCGGATGCGGCCGTGGGTGGTGCTGGACGGGGCCCACAACCCGTCCGGGGCCCGGGCCCTGGTGGCAGCCCTGGACCGACTGCCCCCGCCGCCGGGACGGTGGACCTTGGCGTTCGGGGCATTGCGGGGGAAGATGGTGCGGACCATGGCGGAGATCCTGTTCCCCCGGTTCGACGAGGTGGTGCTGGTCGCGTCCCGTACGGAGCGAGCGCTCCCGCCCGAGGCCCTGGCCCATCAAGCACGGCGCCTGGCGGCGCGGTGGCGGATCGGGGCCGGGGAGACGGTGGCCGAGCTCGTTCGTAAACTGGGAGAAGGGGATCTCCTGGTGGTGAGCGGGTCGCTTACGGTGGTGGGGGAGGCGCGGCGTGTCCTTGTCGGAGCTCCTTAGCGCGGTGCGGGCGCGACCACTCCCCCAGCACGTGGCGGTGATCATGGACGGGAACGGCCGCTGGGCCAAGGCCCGCGGGCTTTCCCGCACCGAAGGCCATCGGCAGGGGGCGTTGGTGGTGGAGCGGCTGACCCGGTTCGTGGGCGAGGAACGCCTGTTCCCCTACCTCACCGTGTTCGCCTTCTCCACCGAGAACTGGGGCCGGCCCAAGGAAGAACTGGAGTTCCTGTTTGCGCTCCTCGATGGTTTCATCCGCGACAAACTCGGCGAGCTCGCCGCACGCGGGGTGCGGTTGCGGGTGCTGGGCGCGGTGGACCGACTTCCGGCGTCGTTGCGCCGCACCCTCGCCGCCGCGGTGGAGGAGACCAAGGGCAACGACGTCCTCCACCTTTCGGTGGCCCTCAACTTCGGCGGACGGTGGGAGATCGTGGAGGGGGTGAAACGGGCGATGGCCATGGCCCGGGAGGGGAAGGCGACCGCCTTGTCCGAGGACGCGTTCCGCAAGCTCCTGCCCACGGCCGAGCTCCCCGATCCCGACCTCATCATCCGCTCCGGCGGGGAACAACGCCTGTCCAACTTCTTCCTGTGGGGAGCGGCCTATGCCGAGCTCTACTTCACCCCCACCCTATGGCCGGACTTCGACGAGGAGGTACTGCTCCGGGCGATCCACGACTTCCAAGGCCGCAAGCGGAACTTCGGCCGGGTGACCACGTGACTTCGCTCACGAAGCGCCTCGTCACCGCCACCGTGGCCATTCCGCTCGTGCTGGCCGTCTTCTGGGTTGCCGAGCGCTACCAAGCAGGATGGGCGGTGGCCCTGTTCCTCGCCGCAGTGGGCACGGTCGCCGGCTGGGAATACCTGGACCTGGTGGGCCGGCTGGGCATCCCCCTGCCGCGGGAGCTGTTCCTCCTGGCCGTTCCCGCGTTCTTGCTCCTTCTTCTCCCCTGGAACGGCCAGTACGCCCTTGTGCTGGCGTGGGGCGTGGTGTACCTGATCGTGATCTACAGCTTCTTCCGCCGCGGCCCCGAGGAGGGGTTCTTCGCGTCCCTGGCCGGGATCTTCGGGTTCCTGTACGTCCCGGTGACCTTGGGGTTCGTGTACCTCTTGTTCAAGGCAGGGTTCGCCTACGTGGTGCATTTCCTGCTCATCGTGTGGGGCTACGATTCCGGAGCCTACTTTGTGGGGAGCCAATTCGGCCGTCACCAGCTCCTCCCCCGCATTTCGCTCGCCAAGACCTGGGAAGGGACCGCTGGCGGGCTGCTCTTGGCCACCGTCGGCGCGGTGTTCCTCCCCGAGTTCTGGCAGGACCTTCCGCGTTGGCTCCCCCACATCGTGGCCCTCGGGGTGTGGGTGGGGAGCTTCGTCCAGCTCGGGGACCTGTTCGAGTCCCTGGTGAAGCGGGCGGCAGGGGTAAAGGACGCCGGGCACCTCTTCCCCGGCCACGGGGGGATGCTGGACCGCATCGATGGCCTCCTCGCCGCGGTCCCCGTATACTTTTTCTACATGCACTACATCGTGCGTCTGCTCTAGGCCCGGGCGAGCTTTTCCTCCACCGATTGGACCTTGGCCTGAAGCCGCCCCGGCGGGGCATCGCGGTCGTCGATGCGGATCGTGGTCAGGACGCGGCGGTTCCTCGCTCGCACCGCCTCGTGGCAGCGACGGACCACGGCCATGATTTCGTCCCATTCCCCTTCGAGCAGGGTGCCCATCGCCGTGAGCTGGTGGGAGAGGCCGCTCTCCCGCACGATCCTAAGGCACTGGGCCACCTCGGCGGACACCGACTCCCCTCTGCCCAAAGGGACGACCGAGAACTCGCACACGATCATCCCGTGCCCCGCACCTGGACCCCTGTGAACTTGGCCGGGGCCGTCCCGTGCCCGACCTGCATCACCTGGCCCGGCTCCCCTTTACCGCAGTTGGGTAGGCCCCACATGTGCCACTCCTGGGGGCCACAGATGGCCACGCACGACCGCCAGAACTCGGGGGTGATCCCGGTATAGAGGGCGTTCTTGAGCATCCGGGCCTTGCGCCCGCCCCGGATCTCCCAGGCGATCTCGGTGCCGAACTGAAAGTTGACCCGGCGGTCGTCGATGGACCACGACTTGTTCGTCTCCAAGTAGATCCCATGCTCGGTGCCCGCGATGAGCTCGTCCAGGGTCCCCCGGCCGGGGAGGAGGCTGATGTTGGTCATGCGGATGAGAGGGATCCTCGCCCAGCTCGACGCTCGGGCCGCCCCGCCGCTACGCTGGACGCCGATCTTGGGCGCCGTCTCCCGTGACGTGAGGTAGCCGACGAACATGCCGCCCCTCACCAAGTCGACCTTCTGGGCGGGCACGCCCTCGTCGTCGTAGCCGAACGTACCGAGGCCCCCGGGGACGGTGGCATCGGCGACGATGTTCACGATGTCTGACCCGTACCGGAAGTTCCCCCGCTTATCCAGGGTGAGGAAGCTCCCCCCGGCGTAGGAGAGCTCGGTGCCCAGCACCCGATCCAGCTCCGAGGGGTGCCCCAGGGACTCGTGCACCTGGAGGGCCATCTGGGAACCCCCGATGATGACGTCGAACACGCCCGTCGGGCAGACCGGGGCGGAGAGGAGGGCCACCGCCTCCTCGGCGATGCCTTGGGCGTGGCCGGGGAGGTCCATCGCCTCGATGAACTCGTAGCCGGCGTTGGCGAAGTCCCCCCCGAAGGAGTTAGGGTAGGAGCGGCGCTGGATCTCCCCCGCTCCTGCGGCGTAGGCCTCGATCCCGGCCCCACAGCTGGTGATCGTCTGCCGAATGAGGCTGCCCTCGGTGTTTCCGAATACCTTCTCGATGCGCCACGCGGCCATCGACCCCTTGGCCATGGCCACCCCGGGAACGGCGAGGATCCGCTCGGCGGCGGTGATGAGGAGGCCCAGCTTTTCCTCGAGGGGAACGGCCAAGGGATCGCGGACGCAAGGGGTGGCGAACGCGTCCCGGTGGGCGGGTTCCGGGGCGAGTTCGACCGGTTCCCGCTGCAGTTGAGCGGTGGCTCGGGCGATGGCCAGGGCGCTCGTGGCGGCGCGGCGGAGACCCGTTTTCGTGAGGTCACCGGTGGCGGCGAACCCCCACGCGCCTCGGTGGAGGACGCGGATTCCAATCCCTCGGGATTCCCGGCGCGACAGCATGTCCACCTCGCGGTTCCTCGTGTCGATGTTCTCCTCGATGCGCCGCTCCCCCCGCACCTCTCCGTAGTCCACCCCGAGGTCGGCCAAGACGTTCAGCCCAAACTGGACGAGCTCTTCCATACCGTCCCCCTTTCGAGAGCTAGTATAGCGGGCCCGCCGCTTCTCCTACCACCTTGGACGAGCATGCGCCGCGTCACGGCATGCCAAGCCGTCGAGTCCTTGGGGTAGACCGCACCGAGCTATGCCCCGCGTTGGCCTCCACGTCGGTCAACGGCGATCACGGCCGGCTTCATCGTGGCCCTCCTCGAGTTCCGCGAGCAGCTCCACCCCCCGGCGCAGATGGGGGATGACGATCGATCCGCCCACGACCAAGGCGATCGCCATGGCTTCGGTGATCTCCGCCGCTTTGGCTCCGGCCAACCGGGCTTGGACGAGGTGGTAGGTGACGCAGTCGTCGCACCGCAGGACGAGCGAGGCCACGAGGCCCATCAGTTCCTTCGTCTTGCGGGGAAGGGCCCCGTCCTCGTACGCATCCCCGTCCAGGGCGAAGAATCTTTTGATCGTCAGGTTCCCGTGCTTGAGTACAAGTTCGTTCAGCCGGGCTCGCTCGCTGAAAAACGCCTCCGCTTTGCCCATCGAATGGTCCTTTCTTCACCCTCCCCCTGCCCCTCCCATCAAGGGAGGGGGACCAGGAGGCTACAGGAGAGGGCTGGGATGAAGGGAATGCAGTCACGGCTTCGCCCGGGGCTCATCGAGGAGCCGCCGCTCTCCCTCGATCCGCTTCACCCCCGTGATCTCCTGGGTCACCTCCAGCGTGCCCAGGTACTGGCCGTCCTTCCCCCGCACAGGGAAGTACCGGATGTACACGAGCTTCCCCTGGACGGGGATCCAGAACTCGGCCACATCGCGTCGGCCTTCCCGGAACTCGCCCACGATGCGCTCCACCACGTGCACGCTCTTCTGGGGGTGGCAGTTCTGGACCTTGCGTCCGATCACGGCGGGGGTGCGCACGAAGATCCGGTCTTTGGACTGGTTGAAGTAGCGCACCGTGTCGTCCTTGTCCACGAACGTGATGTCCACCGGGAGCGTGTTCAGGACGGCCTCCAACTCCTCAAAGGACATGTTCCCGGTGGGGAAGCTCACCCGCTCCTCCCTGGCACCCGGCGTGGCGCCTTGTTCGGCGGCGGGGGCGGCAGGCACCGCCGGGGTGAAGCAACAGTACCCGATCTCGTCGAACTGGGCTCGGATCCCCCGCCATTCCCCCTCCGGGATGACCTGGAGGGCGGTGGGAAAGAGGATGTGGTTCTCCTTGTAGAAGTGGCCGGCGAGCATCTCCGCCATGGCCACGGCGACCTCGGCCAGCCGGGCGCGGGCCCGTGGGCGTTCGGCCTCCGCGGCGTGGCGCAGGATGGCCTTCTTGAGTTCCCGGATCCGCTGGTGCTCCGACCACATCACCGCCGGGGGCTCGGTAACCCCATGCCGCTCGAGGTACGGGAACAGCACGTTCTCCTCGCGCAGGTAATGGCTTTCCGACTCTTTCGTGTGGGCAAGGAGCCGCTCCCGCTCTTCCCGGTCCTCCTCGGTTTCGGGTTCCTTGCGGACGAGCGCCGCCAGGCGGTTGGCCATGCCGAGGAGCTCCTTATGCTCCTCCATCAGGATGTGCACCGGGTGCCACGGCGGGGCCAAGGGCGCCGTTCGCTCCAGGGACTCCCGGAACAGGGCCAGATGAACATCGCACAGGCGCTGGATCTCCGCCCGCGGGATCCCCTCGCGTACCAACTCCTCTTCGAGCTGGGCGATCTCCATCGGGGTCACGTTCCCGACAGCCTCCCGGAACGCGGCCTTGACGGCGTCCGGGCTCTCCCCGGCGTGGAGGCGCCGGAGGATCGCCTTCAACGCCTCCTTCCGTTTCGTGCCGATCAACTCGCTCATGCGAACCTCCTTCGCGCGCGGAGGGCAGGGCTGCCGATCTTCCTTGTCACGTCGGCCAAGGTGGTGGCCGCGAGGAAGTCCACAATTCGAGCCCGCAGCGGGTCCCACACCGGCTGTAGCGGGCACGCTGGATTCCCCGGGCAGGGGGCGACCTCGAACGGGCACTCCTGGAACACCCCTTCCCCGTCCAAGGCGCGGATCACGTCGGCGAGGGCGATTCCCCCAGCCGGTCGGGCGAGGTGGACGCCTCCGCCGCGGCCGCGGGAGGAGGCGAGAAGCCCGGCCCGCGCCAAGGGCGGAACGAGCTTGGCCAGGTAGGCCTGAGGGACACCTGCGGCCTCGGCAAGCTCGTGGACAGTGGCCGGGCCGCCGTCGCGGGCGGCAAGGGCGGTCAGGGCCAGGATCGCGTACTTGCTGGACTGCGAAAACCTCACCGTCATCTCCAGATAACCGGATCTCTTTATCTTGTTTATGGTACAAGGTCGCCCCTTACCTGTCAAGGAGCGAGGCTAGGCGACGAAACACATGACTGGGAACCGAGGTTTGACACTCAGAACTTGGAACCTCGAACTGGGAACTGAAGTTTACGGGCCCGTGCGGGCCTCCGTCGTGGCCGGCTCAACGGGCGCACCCGGCTCCCGAGCTCAGGCCAAGGGATCCCCTATCACCCACAGGGACCAGCTTACCGTTGCTCCCTTCCGGGCCTAGCGGGGTTCACCGGTATGCGTCGCAGGGGGCTCGACCGTCATCGCCCGGGGCATCCGGGCCCTTTTCCGTCTCCCCGCCCTCTCGGGAAGCCCATGGGTTCCACGTATAGCGGGTTTTGGATACAGGGGACCGCTAGCCCCCCACCTGCACGGGCCCGAAAGGCAGTTTAGAGGTTCTCGGTTGGTCGGTCAAGTTTCTTCCCCTCAAGGCGAGCGCCTGCGGGAACGGCGGTGTGTACGTACAAAGGGGCGAGGACTCAGGTGCGTTGGAGGTAGCGGATGAACCCAGAAAGAAGCCACGCCGGCTGCGCGGTCCGCGGTGGTCTGGAACGCGTCCTGTGGGATATAGCCGAGGCCATGTGCGAGGTACAGGAGGCTGCGAACCTCACCTACCGATCCGCGAGCCTGGGCGAGGAACTGGATACATTGCCGGTTTGATCCCCGCTCGAACCCCTCGGCGTGGCCAACCAAGAACTTCTGGACCGGGAACCGACCAACCGATGTTCTGGCGGAGGGGGTGGGATTTGAACCCACGGCACCCTTTAGGGGTGCACCGGTTCTCCAGACCGGTGGTTTAGACCGCTCGCCCACCCCTCCGTAACCGTGATTGTAGCGAGGCGGTCCCCCGCCGGTCAACCGGGCAGGGCACGGCCGATGGTGAGCCAAAGGGCGTACCCCACCAACCCCGCTCCCACCGGGGTCAATGCCCACCCGGCCGCGATCGCCAGGAGCTGGCGGAGGTTGACCGCGGCCACCCCCTTCACCAGGCCAATCCCGACCACCGCCCCCACCACCGCCTGGGACGCCGACACCGGAACCCCGATCACGGTGAACGCCTGGAGCACCGCTGCCTGAGAGGCCACGGCGAGGAGCGCCGGCCACGCGCCGAGGGCGACCAACTTCTCCCCCACCGTCTCCATCACCGGCCGGGCGTAGGTGAGCACCCCGAGGGCGATGCTCCCCCCACCGATCAGGGCCGCCGCGCCCACGGAGAGGAGCCCAGCCCCCACGTACACCCCGGTCACGTTGGCCACGTTGTTCGCCCCTAGGGCATACGCCCCCCATACCCCGATCGCAATGATCCCTCCTCGGACAACGCGATCGTACCACAGGACGCCGGCGAGCCGCCGCTCCACGAGCGGGCTCAGGAACTTGTGCAGGAAGTAGGCCAGGGCCAGGCTCCCAAGCGGTGAGGTGATCCAAGAGAGCACGATCCGCGTGAGCACCCCCCATTCCACCGGGCGACCGGCGGCCAGGGCCACACCGAGGATCGCCCCCACCGCAGCCTGGGTGGTGGACACGGGGAGACCACGCCAGGTCATGAGGGCCACGGTGAGCCCGGCGCTCAAGGCCACACAGAACGAGCTTCTAAGTCCCTGAGCGGCGAGGGCGCTGTAGGTGGCCATGCCCCTCTCGCCGGCAAGATACGCCCCAAGGAGGGCAGCGACGGCGGTGAGCAGGACAGCAGTGGGGTAGCGCACGGCGCGCACGCCGACCCCGAGGCCGAACACGTTGGCCGCGTCGTTGGCCCCGAGAGCCCAGCCCATCAGCACCGCCGGGATGATCGCCCACATGTCGCACGGCGCGGGGCGCCGTGTATGGGGGCCTTTATACTCTATAGAGAGGTTCGTGCAAGGGAGCTGCGCCCGGGAGGACTTGAACCTCCGACCTGCGGTTTAGGAAACCGCTGCTCTGTCCGAACTGAGCTACGGGCGCATGGAAGGCCACCGAATGATGGCCACCAAGGGCATCATAGCCGGAGGCGGGCCGGACCGGCAAGGCCTGAAACCCCTGTGCAGCGCTTTGCCCCAAGCGTGGCCCCTCCGGGGCGAATGCCCTACACTCGCCGTCTTACCCTGGTTTCCGCCGGGCACAGAGCTGGCCGCAGCCGGCCAGGATGCGCACCCCACGAGACCGGCGCACGGTGGCGTCCACCCCGTGCCGGAGGAGCTCCCGCCGGAACGCGTCCACCCGCGCCTCGTCCGGCCGCGCGAACGGAAGCCCGGGGGCCGGGTTGAACGGGATCAGGTTCGCGTGCGCCAGCCGCCCCCGGAGGAGGCGGGCCAGTGCCCGCGCCTGATCCAGCCCATCGTTGACCCCGGCGAGGAGCACGTACTCGTAGGTCACCCGTCGGCCGGTGGCTTGGGCATAGACGTCGGCCGCGGCCAGCACGTCGGCAAGGGGCCACCGCATGGCGAGCGGCACGAGCTCCGTCCGCAGGGCATCGTCCGGGGCATGTAGGGACACGGCCAGGTTGAGCTGCAGTCCCTCCTCGCTCAACCGGAGGATCCCCGGGACCACCCCGGCGGTGGACACGGTGATCCGCCGCGCCCCGAGGCCGAACCCGCGCCGGTCGTTCAGGTTACGGATCGCCTTCACGGTGGCCGCGTAGTTGAGCAAGGGTTCACCCATGCCCATCACCACCACGTGGGCCACCTGCTCGCCGCGGGCCCGCAGTTCCCGGGCGAAGTGCAGCACCTGAGCGGCGATCTCCCCGGCGGAGAGGTCCCGCCGGTAGCCCATGGCCCCGGTGGCACAAAACGCGCAGCCGATCGGGCAGCCCACCTGAGTGGAGACGCACACTGTCCGGCGCCCGTCCTCCGGCATGAGCACGGCCTCCACGGCCGCCCCGTCGGGGAGGGCAAACAGGACCTTCGCTGTTCCCTCTTCGGGGTCGCCATGGCGGGCCGCCGGGGTGAGGATCCCGAGGCAATAGGTCTCGGCGAGGCGGTCGCGGAGGGCACGGGGGAGGTTGGTCATCTCCGCAAACCCGGTAGCCAGGTGGCGCCAGGTCCACTCCCACACCTGACGAGCGCGGAACGCCAACTCCCCCCAGGAAGTAAGCAACTCCTCGAGCTCGGGGAAGGACAGGTCCAGAAGATCCTGGCGAGGCATCATCCCGATTATAGTCGGGACGGCCACCCGGTTGGACGTCCCCTGGCCTCCGGGCTATCTTCCACGATGTGGATGAACTGGGCATCGTGGGGGGTACGGTGGTCACCTCGCGTGGGGTTCGCCCCGCGGACATCCTGGTCCGAGACGGGCGGATCGCCCGGGTGGGGAAGATCCGGGCGGTGGGGAAGTGCGTATCGGCCCAAGGGCTCTACGTCCTTCCCGGTGTGGTCGATGCCCACGTGCACCTGGCGCTCCCGGTGGCCGGGACGCGATCGGCCGACGACTTCGCAACCGGCACCCTGGCCGCGGCCGCCGGCGGGGTGACCACGGTGATCGACTTCACCGTGGGCGCCCCGGACCTGGACCTCCCCGCGGCCATCGAGCAGCGCCTGCTCCAGGCCAAGGCCGCGGCAGTGGACTTCGCCCTGCGCGCGGAGATGGTGGGGTGGACGCCGGAGCGGGCGGGGGAGCTTGCGGCCGCGGCGGAGCTTGGGGTGTGCTCGTTCAAGTTCTACCTCGCCTACGCGGCCAGCGGCCGGCGAACGCCCTTGGGGACCCTGCACGCGGCGATGAAGGGGATCCGCGCCCTGGGGGGGGTGGCGATGGTCCACGCCGAGGCGGAGGAACTGGTGGATGCAGCTGGGGGGCCATTCCCCGCGGCCCGCCCCGCGGTGAGCGAGGAGGTGGCGATCGCCGAGGTGGGGACCCTCGCCCTTCGTACCGGGTGCCCCACGTACATCGCCCACATCTCCAGTGCCCAGGGCCTGGCCGCGTTGCTCGCCGCGCGTCGGGCCGGGGCCCCGATGATGGGGGAAACCTGCCCCCACTACCTCCTCCTCGACGAGGCGGTCTACGGTAGGCCCGATGGCCACCGGTACTCCGTGACCCCGCCCCTCAGGACCCCGGACGACCGGGAGGCCCTGTGGCGGGCCCTCGCCCGGCGGAACCTCCAGGCGGTGGCCACCGACCACTGCCCGTTCACCCGGGCCCAGAAGGACGCGGCCGCCGGCGACCCGGCCCGCCTCCCCTCGGGCCTCCCCGGGGTGGAGACCCTGCTCCCCCTGCTCTATTCCGAAGGAGTGGCCAAGGGGCGGATCGCCCTCCGCCAACTCGCCTGGTACCTGGCCGAAGGGCCGGCCCGCGCGTTTGGCCTATGGCCGCGCAAGGGCGCCATCCGACCCGGTGCGGACGCGGACCTGGTCCTGTTCGATCCCCACGCCCACTGGACGGTACACACCTCGGATCTGCACATGGCCACCGACTTCTCCCCCTACGAGGGGCTCAACCTCGCCGGCAAACCGGTAGGGTTGCTCTCACGGGGGGAGTGGCTCGTGCGGGACGGGGAGTTGCTCGCCCGTCCAGGGCGGGGGACGTTCGTCCCCTGGCAGTCAGGGCCAAGCTGAGGTCGACCTCGACCGGGTATCCATTTGCCCCTTACCCTCCCCCCCCAGGTACATCGAGGCAAAAGGAGGTCTTCATGCGGCGGCGGGGCAGGAGATCGCGTTCGGCGGGTTCACCGTGGAGGTGGCGCGGCCGGCGGCAGAGCGGACGCTGGTAGGGGTCGGCGCAGCCCTGGGCGGCGGGTCCCTCGACCTCACCGTGCGCGCCCGCTACCCGATGGACTTCGCCGACGCCAGCGCCGAGCCCACCTCCACCCGGCTCAGCCTGGGGTTCGTAGGCGGCCTGGGCTACCTGCGCCTGCAGATCCAGCCGCTGGACTGGTTGTGGATCGAGGGGTGGCTGGGTTACCTCTTGGGCTTCCCCGGGCGGTGGACAGAGGGCGACCGAGAGCTGGCCGGCCCGGGGGTGCAGGTGCAGGGCCCCTTCTTCGGGCTCCGGATCACGTTTGGGGGCATGGCCGAGACCGCCGAGGAGAAGCCGGCGCCCTGACGCGACACTGGCATTCCCCCGCCGCACGAGCGGATTGGAATCAGGGGGTTAGCGGTTCCGCCAGGTGGCCAGGATCTCCCCGAAGAACAGGGTGTGCAGGTCTCCCCGCGGGTAGTACCGCGAGCGAACGCCGTCATCCAGCAGGCCCTGAGGGACGAGGGCCGTCTTGGCCACCACCCGGCATTCGTAGACAATGGTGCACCCCGCGAGCATGGGGACGGGTACCTCGTGCCCCGGTTCCGTCTTTAGGCCCAGGGCAGCGAACTTGTCCGTCTCCCGCCCCGAGCGGCTCCCGCAGAACTCGAGCTCCTCTGCCATTGTTCCCACCGGCACGTTCACCGTGAACGCGCTTGTATGCTCGATGCAACCGTGGGTGTAGCGGGACGGGCGCACGAGGGCGAGGAAGATAGGCCGCGACCACACCGTACCGATCTGGCCCCAGCCGATGGTCATCGCGTTCGGCCGGCCGCGCGCGTCCACCGACACCAGCAATGCCCCAGCCTCGCCGAGCTGTTCCTGCACCCGCGCGAACTCGTCCCACGGCCCTATTCTCTCGCGCATCCTCGCCTCCAGGTTGCCCGTTCGAACGGGCTCGGGAAGTAACCGGCCAGGATCCCCCCGCCGATGAACTCCCGCAGGATGGACGTGGCCGGGATCTCCTCCTCCGGGTATGGGGTAAGCCAGCGGAGCATGCCCAGGAGCCGTTCCGCCTCCAGCCGAAGGCGCGGATGGCGCACCTGCAGGAGCAGCGGTTCCGCCCGCTTGCGGAGCACCGACCACTCGTACACCAGGGCCGAGTTGAACATCACGTCCGCTTCCCCCTGGTAGGGGAACACGTGCCGCTTCTCCCCCCGCCGGACGTTGGCCCACAGGCGCAGGGTGTTCTCGGCGCTGTATCCACGGAACGCCGCATCCCGCACGATGCGCCGGATGAGCCGGGTGTCGGTGGTGGAGAGCCGCACGTGGTCGTCCAGGTTGAGCTGGGTCAGGGCGGACACGTAGATCTTGAACGTGCGCCCCCCCAGGCCGGGGGGGAGGAGCCCCGGATTCAGGCAGTGCAAGCCTTCCACCAAGAGCACGGCGTCCTCGGCCAGGCGCAGCTCCGCACCCTGTTCGCGCTTTCCCGTGAGGAAATCGTAGCGCGGGAGGCGAACCACCTTCCCCGCGAACAGTTGCTCCATCTGCCCCTGGAACAGGGGGAGATCCACCGCGGACAGGTCGTCGAAATCCGTCAGCCCCCGCCGGGCCATCTCCTCCCGGGGGAGGAAGTAGTCGTCGAGCGATAGGGGATAGGGCCTGAGGCCGTGGGCGAGGAGTTGGATGGCCAGCCTCTTGGTGAACGTGGTCTTCCCCGAGGAGGAGGGCCCGGCGATGAGCACCAGTTGCCGTCCCGTGCCACGGGCGGAGATGGTCTGGGCGATCTGGGCGATCCGTTGCTCATGAAGGGCCTCGGACACGAGGATCACCTCCGCCATCCGCCCGGTGCGCACCGCCTCATTGACCGTCCACGCGTCGTAGAGCCCCAATAGCTCCAACCAGTGTCCGTACTCCTCGAACACCTGCCACAGGGGCGAGTAGTCCTCCGGCGGAGCAAGCTCGGTCGGCCGTTCCCGGCGTGGGAACCGGAGGATGAACCCGTTGTGGTATGGGGTGAGGGCGAAGTACTTGAGGTACCCGGTGGAGGGGACCATGGGGCCGAAGAAGTAGTCCCGCAGCTCCCCCAGCCGATAGAGCGGCACCCGGTCCCCGTTCATCCCCTGGGCAAGCAGCGCCGCCTTGTGGGGGAGCCCTACCCGTTGGAACCAATCCTGAGCCTCGGCCAGGGGCACCAGCTCCCGGCCGATGGGGAGATCGGCGGTGACCAGCTCCCGCATGTGCGCCTCCAGCTGCGAAAGCTCCTCCGGGGTAAACGGTGGGCGCCCGGCCACCCGGCAGTAGTAGCCCCCGAACGGCACGGAGTGGTCGATGATCAGACGGGCGTCGGGAAACGATTTTCGCACGGCGGCCGCGAGGAGGAAGCTCAAAGACCGGGTGTAGATCCTAATGCCATCGGAATCGGTGAGGAACACGGGCCGCACCTGGGCGTCCTCCCGGAGGGGGTCGGCAAGCTCACACAGCGCGTCATCCACGATGGCGGCCATCGCCGGGACCGGCGCGTCGGGGTACGCGGCGCGCACGAACTCCGCAAGGAGCGTCCCGGCCGGCCCTTCGAACGTCCGCCCGTCGGGGAAGTGGGCCTGGACCGTATCGCGCCTCTTCGCCAGATGCACCTGGGACATGGGACGTGGATTATACCCGGCTCGCCTGGGGCTTCCGGTCAGCCGGAAGCGGCGGTGCGGTAGGCGAGGAAGTCCGCTTGAGAGAACAGGACAAAGCGAACCTCGTCGAGCGCGCCCGGGTGCTCGCCCAGGAAGTCGCGCACCGTCTGCAGGGCGACGCGGGCCGCCTGCTCCACCGGATAGCCGTAGACGCCGGTGGAGATGCTGGGGAACGCGACCGACCGCAGGCCGCGCGCCACGGCAAGGGCCAGGCAGGACCGGTAGGCGCGGGCGAGGAGCGTGGGCTCCCCGTGGGCGCCGCCGTGCCAGACCGGGCCCACGGTGTGGATGACCCATCTGGCGGGAAGCTCCCCGCCCGGGGTGATCACCGCGTCCCCGGTGGGGAGGGGCCCTCGTTCCCGGCGGATCTCGGCCGCGGATTCCGTCACCAGGGGGCCGCCGGCGCGGTGGATGGCCCCGGACACCCCGCCGCCCGGGGTGAGGTCAGGGTTGGCCGCGTTGACGATGGCGTCCACCTCCTCCCGGGTGATGTCCCCCCGGACGAGCACAAGCCGCGTTCCCGAAAGGTCGACCTCGAACTGCTCTTCAGCCACGTCCGTTCACCTCCCACCTTGCCACGCATTGCGGGCCTTGGCCACCAGCTCCCGGGCATGGGCGATCGCTTCCTGGGCCCACTTGGGACGCACCCGTTCCGCCGGGGACGGTGCCCCGGCGTCCCCCATGTCGAGGGCGATCTGGTCCAGGCGCAAGAGGGGCCGCAACCTGCGGAGTGGGGGGTCGCGGCGGGCGGCGCGGGCGAGGAGCTCGGGGACCCCCTCCTGGGCGACGGCCTCCGGGTCCTCCCCGCGCACGAAGAGGAACGCGCGGAGCGCCCGATCTGCGGCGGCGAGGGCGGCATCCAGGGCCCAATCATGGTGACCTCCTGCCAGCAGGGCCTCGGCCGCGGCCAGGTCGTGCTCCGCCTGGCGCAGGTACCGGCCGGCCTCCCCGCGCCGGGCTGCCTCGGGCCACGGTGTCCCCGCCCCGGCCCTGAGCTCGTCCGGCATCCCCTCGTCGGAGAACCCGAACCGGTGCCCGAGCTCGTGGTACACCGTGCGCCGGATCTGGTCGCACAGCTCCTCCTCGCTCCGGCACCACGCCTCAAGCGGGCGTTGGTAGATGATCATCACCCCGGGGAACACGTCCCGGTCCTCCACCTCGGGCAGCGCTGGCCCCTCGTACATCCCAAACGGATAGTTGGGCGGGACGAGGCCCCACTCCGCCATCAGCTCATCGTCCGGGTAGTCCTCCACCCGCACTTCGAGCCCCCGGAGGTAACGGCGGAACGGGGCCGGCAGCTCGGCCAGGGCATCTCGAACCAATTGCTCAAACCGGTCACGACTCACGTGAACGGGCATACCTATGGAATCCTACTCCTCCCGTCGCCCCCGGGCATCTCCGGATGGAGTTGACCCGGCGCAGCCGCTGAGTACAGTGCGGTCCATGCGCGTGGGTTATGTCCAGTTCGCCCCGGAGTTCGGGGCGGTTGAGCGGAACCTGGAGGAGGTCGCCGAGTTCTTTCACCAGGACCGGGCCGACCTGTGGGTCCTCCCCGAGCTTTTCAACACCGGCTACCAGTTCGCCTCTGAACACGAGGTGCGGGAGCTCTCCGAACCCCTCCCCGACGGTCCAACCACCCAGCGATTGATCGCCCTCGCCCGCGGGCTGGGGTGCCACATCGCCGCCGGGGTTGCCGAGCGGCATCGCGATCGCATTTACAATGCCGCCGTGCTCGTGGGGCCGGGGGGTCTCGTCGCCCGGTACCGCAAGGTACACCTCTTCTACCAGGAGAAGCGGTGGTTCGTCCCGGGAGACCTCCCGTTCCCCGTGGCCGACCTCGGCCCGGCCAAGGTGGGGCTGATGGTCTGCTACGACCACCTGTTCCCCGAGTCGGCGCGGTCCCTGGCCCTGCAGGGGGCGGAGGTCATCGCCCATCCCGCAAACCTGGTCATCCCGGGCCTCGCCCAGCTCACGATGCGCGTGCGGGCCCTGGAGAACCGGGTGTTCACCGTCACCGCCAACCGCATCGGTACCGAGGCCCGCACCGGGGAGAGCCTTCGTTACACGGGAGAGTCCCAGATCGTGTCCCCGACCGGGGAAGTGCTCGCCCGCGCCGCCCCGGACATCGAGGAAGCGCGGGCGATCGAGATCGACCCCGCCCTTGCCCGCGACAAAAGGCTCCCCTTGGGTGGCGACGTGTTCGCCGACCGGCGCCCGGAGTTCTACCGTCGCTTGGTCGAGGGATAGAATGCCCCCGGAGGGGAAGATGACACGCACGTTCAAGGTGGCCACGTTCAACGCGAACTCCATCCGCAGCCGGCTTCCCTTGGTGCTGGAGTGGCTTGCCCGGGAGCGGCCGGACGTCCTGGCTCTCCAGGAGACGAAGGTCCAGGACCCGGACTTTCCTGCGGGCGCGTTCCGAGGAGCTGGGTACCACGTGGTCTTCCGCGGTCAGAAGGCCCAGGCCGGGGTGGCCCTGGCCAGCCGTGAGGAACCGAAGGACGTGGCGTTCGGGCTGGACGACGGCGGCCCCGCCGACGAAGCCAGGCTTGTCCGGGCCACCGTGGGCGGGATCCCGGTGGTGAACACGTACGTCCCCCAGGGCCAGTCGGTGGAGTCGCCGATGTTTCGGTACAAACTGGAATGGCTCGAGCGCCTCAGGGCCTACTTTGCCCGCCACTTCTCCCCGGACGAGCCCCTTCTGTGGTGCGGGGATTTCAACGTCGCCCCGGAGGAGATCGATGTCCACAACCCGGACCGGCTCAAAGACCACGTGGACTTCCACCCGGAGGCCCGGGCGGCCCTCGCCCGGGTTCGGGAGTGGGGGTTCGTGGACGTGTTCCGCCGCCATCACCCTGGGGAGCCGGGCCAGTACACGTTCTGGGATTACCGCGTGCCCGGGGCGCTGGACCGGAACCTGGGGTGGCGGGTGGACCACATCTGGGCCACCAGGCCCCTGGCCGAGCGCTCGACGGGCGCCCGGATCGACCGCGACGCCCGCCAGGCCGCGAAGCCCTCCGACCACACGTTCCTCGTGGCCGAGTTCTCCCTCTAGACCCACGGCACCCGGACGAAGGACCCGCGCCCTTGTTCTCCGTCCGGTGGCAGGGGACGATGGCCGCGATGACGGGCGTTCGGGTAGCGGTGCTGTGCGGCGGTCCCTCCGCCGAGCGCGAGATCTCCCTGCGCTCCGGGCGCGGGGTCGCCAGCGCCCTGCGCCGGCGTGGCTGGAACGCTGACCTCGTCGAGATCGACTCCTTCGATGGCCTCCCCCAGCGTCTCGGCCCGTTCGCGGCGGTGTTCAACATCCTCCATGGGGGGCCTGGTGAGGACGGCACCGTCCAGCTCCTCCTTGACCTGATGGGCAAGCCCTACGTGGGCTCCGGGCCGCTCGCCTCGGCCCTGGCCATGGACAAGGTCGAATCCCGCAAAGCCTTCCAGGGGAAGGGCCTGCCCGTGCCGGACTGGTTTCTCTACTCCGAGGGCGACCTGGACGCGTTCCTCGCCCGGGCGGAGGACGAGCTCGGCTACCCGCTCGTGCTCAAGCCCCGTCGGGAAGGATCGAGCGTGGGGGTGCACTTCGTCCGCGACCGGGTCGAGCTCGTCCGGGCCGCGGAGGAGCTTGTGGCGCGGTTCGGGGAGTTCTTGGCCGAGCGGTTCATCCCCGGCCGCGAGGTCACCGCCGCCGTGCTTGAGGTAGACGACCGGGTCGAGGTGCTGCCCCTGGTGGAACTGCGTCCGCAGGGGGCGCTGTTCGACTGGGGGGCCAAGTACACCCCTGGAGCGTGCACGTTCGTGTGCCCGGCGGAGCTCCCGCCCGAGGAGGCCCGACGGACCCAGGAGGTGGCCCGGGAGGCCCACCTCCTCCTCGAATGTCGGGACTTGTCCCGCGCCGACATCCGCCTTGCCCCGGACGGGACCCCGTACCTCCTCGAGGTGAACACCCTGCCCGGAATGACCGAGATGTCCACCTTCCCCCGCGCGGCCAGAGCGGTAGGCATCTCCTACGATGAGCTTGTGGAGCTGCTTCTCAAGCGGGCGCTCGCCCGCTTGCCCACCACCGCCCCGCTCGGGTAGAGTATCCTACCATCACCCCACCGAGATCTTGCGGTTTCATGGGGCCCTTAGCTGGCGGAGGGGGTCCAGAACCCGCAGGGCTTCTGGGGACAAGGAGGAGGTGGTGGTGTTGAAGCTCCAATGGATCGGACACGCCTGTTTTCGCATCGAGAGCAATGATGGCACGGTAATCCTCACCGATCCGTACGATGAGAGCGTTCCCTACAAGGCCCCCACCAGGCCGGCCCACATCGTGACCGTGTCCCACGATCACTTCGACCACAACGCGGTGGGGCGGGTCAAGGGTTCCCCGGAAGTGATCCGCGGGCTGGGGGAGCGGACGGTGCGGGGGATCACGTTCCGCGGGATCCCCGCCTACCATGATACCGAAGGGGGCAAGAAGCGCGGCCGGGACGTGATCATCCGCTTCGTCGTGGACGGGGTCACCCTCGCCCACTTCGGCGACCTCGGCCACACCCTGAACGCCGAACAGCTCCGGCCCTTGCAGGACGTGGAGGTGGCCCTGCTCCCGGTGGGGGGGCACTTCACCATCGGGGCCAAGGAGGCGAGCGAGGTGGTGCGGTCGCTGCCGAGGCTCCGGGTGGTGATCCCCATGCACTACCGGACCGAGGTCGTCAAGGACTGGCCGATCCGGCCAGTGGACGAGTTCCTGGCCGAGGCCGGGCTCCCGGTGAACCGCATCCCCAGCTCGGAGGTGGAGATCACTCCCGAGGCCCTTCCCACGAAGAAGGAGGTGTGGGTCCTCGACCATGCCTAAGCCGTCGGCTCGCAGCGCGGCGGCCCCGGCTTCGCCGATCCGGCGCCTGTACCCTCTTGCCGTGGAGGCGAAGCGGCGGGGCAAGAAGGTGTACCATCTGAACATCGGCCAGCCCGACATCCCCACCCCGGACGCGTTCCTGCGCGGGGTGCGGGAGTCGGACGTGAAGGTCCTCGCCTACGCCCCCTCCCCAGGGATCCCTGAGGCGGTCGACGCCCTGCACCGCTACTACGCGGAGTGGGGCCTCGACGTGGCCCGGGAGGAGATCCTCATCACCATCGGCGGGTCGGAGGCGATCACGTTCGCCCTCACCGTGACCTGTGATCCCGGGGACGAGGTCCTCGTTCCCGAGCCGTTCTACCCGAACTACCAGGGCTACGCCCGCCTGACCAACGTCGAGATCGTGCCCATCACCACCTCGCGCGAGGACGGGTTCCATCTCCCGCCCCGGCAGGACATCGAGGCCCTGATCGGCCCCCGTACCAAGGCGATCCTGTTCTCCCATCCCGGCAACCCCACAGGTGTGGTGTACACGCCAGCCGAGCTGGAGACGCTCGTGGACATCGCCACAAGACACGATTTGTTCATCATCTCCGATGAGGTGTACCGGGAGTTCGTGTACGAGGGGAAGCACCGAAGCATCCTGTCCTATCTCGAGGCGGGCGATCGGATCATCCTCGTGGACTCCATTTCCAAGCGGCTATCCGCGTGCGGGGCCCGGGTGGGGGCGTTCATCTCCCACAATCGGGACGTGATGGCGGCCGCGTTCAAGTGCGCCACGATCCGCCTGTCGGCCCCCACGTTCGAGCAGCTGGGCCTGGTGGCGTTCATGGCCGATCCCGATCACAGGCGGGTGGTGACGGACATGATCCGGGAGTACCGGAGGCGGCGGGACGTGTTGTGCCAGGAGCTTGCGGCGATCCCGGGGGTCACGTTCAGAAAGCCAGAAGGCGCGTTTTACATCATGATCGGACTCCCGGTGGCTGACGCTGAGGCATTCGTCCGGTGGATGCTCACCGACTACCCGGGGCAAGAGACGGTGATGCTCGCCCCCGGGGCCGGGTTTTACCGGACCGAGGGCCTGGGGCTGGACGAGGCCCGTGGCGCGTACGTGCTCCAGGTGGACGATCTCCGCCGGGCCTGCGCCGCCCTGGCCGAAGGGCTGGAGCTGTTCGCCAAGGCCGCCGCCGAGGAGGCCGTGGTCGGGAGGGGATGACGGCGGGGAAAGAGCGCCTCGACGTCCTCCTGGTGGAACGAGGGCTGGCTACGTCCCGGGCCCAGGCCCAAGCGCTGATCCGCGCCGGGCAGGTACGGGTGGACGGCCAGGTTGTGGACAAGCCCAGCGCGGCGGCGGCCGGGGATGTCGTCCTCGAAGTGAGCGCTCCTCCTCGCTACGCCTCCCGCGGCGGGGAAAAGCTTGCCGCGGCGCTTCTTGCGTTTGGCGTGGATCCCGCGGGCAAGGTCTGTTTGGATGTGGGGGCATCCACGGGCGGGTTCACGGATTGCCTACTCCAGCACGGGGCGGCACGGGTGTACGCAGTGGACGTGGGCCGGGGCCAGCTCGACTGGAAGCTGCGGAACGACCCGCGGGTGGTGGTGAGGGAGGGCCTGAACGCCCGTTATCTTCGGCCGGAGGACATCGGCGCGCCGGTGGACCTGGCCACGGTGGACGTGTCGTTCATCTCCCTACGGCTGATCTTGCCCCCCTTGCGCGGGATCGTGAAGCCCCAAGGGGACGTGGTCGCCCTGGTGAAGCCCCAGTTCGAGGCTGGCCGGGGAAGCGTCCGGGGCGGGGTCGTGCGCGACCCGGCGGTGCACCGGGAGGTCCTGATCGGGATCGCGGCGTTTGCCAGGGAAGAGCTGGGCTGGTCGGTGCGGGGAGCGACCCCTTCCCCCCTCCTCGGCCCGGCCGGCAACCGCGAGTTCTTCCTGCACCTCGTCCCTCGGCTCGGGGAAGACGCCCCTATTGAGTGGACCCGCGTCGCGACGGCCGCTTTCAACCTACGTGAGGGCCAGACCCCAGCCCTGACCGAAGGAATCCATGATTAGAACGGAATGTGGTGTGGCTCCTCGAGAACGATACCGCGGGCAAGGGCCCAGCGCTCGACCCCAGACCAGAACGCCTCGCACGCGTCCACGACATGCTCGGGGTTGTCCAGTTTCCCCTCCATCGCCAGGCGGCACAGGGCATCGTAGCCGCCGGGTCGCCCGAGGAGCCGGAGCGACTCCTCGAACACCCGGGTGCCCGAGGTGTAGCAGTGCCGGTTGTCGAGCCCCACCAGAAACGCCCCGTACAAGGCCATGTGCACGGCCAGCATGGGAAGGCCGGCGGTGTGCCCGAAATGGCGGGCGTTCCGGAGCTTGCCCACCAGTTCATAGAGGTCCCCCACGATCAGCTCCCGCATCGCGGCGAGGAACTTCTCCTTCGGCTGGTTAAGCACAACACCGCGTAGCTCAGGGAAGAACCGGTCCGGGTCGTGAAGAGCGCGGACATGGACGTACGCGCCGTGGGTAAGGGACCAGCGCCCATCCACCCCGGCCGCCTTCTCCAAGAGCACATCCTGCCCGTAGAAGTCCACCTCGGCCTTCCACGGCCCGGCCACCCACTCGTGGGTGGAGTCCTCGCCCATGGTACGCAGGACGCACAGGATTTCGATGTCGGAGCAGGGGCCGTCCGTGCCGCGGGCTAGGGACCCGTATAGCCCCACCGCGAGCACATCGTCGCCCCGGGAGGCGCGTGCCCGATCCGCGATCGTTCGGGCCAGGGTCAGCCGTTCCTTGCACGCCATCGGCTGCGGTCCACCGGCCATCTCGTTCCCGCCGAACCCATTGTAGCTCCGCCGCCAGGGCCCATCAGTCGCGTCTTGCATCCTGACCTGAAAGACAGCCGGGCGGGCATCCCGCTGCTCCCGGGGCCTGGCCGCCGGCCCGTCGTCCGCTAACCGGTGAGCCGGGTGCGGGTCAAGGTTAAACCGGATTCAATGCAGAGCAATTCACCGCTCGGCACCGGCCGCCAGCCAGGCCCTGCGTCCAGGGGCTCCGAGGCCACGACCACGGCCCCCTCGTCCATCCGGTGGTGCAAGGTGTAGTAGTCGGGGTCCCGCGTGTACAAGCAGAACGCATACAGCGAACTTCCATCGGTGAGGAGCAGGTTGAGCGCAGTGTAGTCGCGGATCATGCCCAGGAGCTCCCGAAGGGCGCCGGTGAGCCCTTGGAGCGTACGCGGTTGCCACGCCCGCGCTAGCCACCGCACGAGTTTTTGGGAATCGGTGCCGCTGCCCCGGTCCAACACCTCGGCGTCGCGGACCGTCCCGTTGTGGGCGAGGAACACCCCGTCGTGAACCATGGGGTGGGCATGGGCTCCCCCAGTCAGAGCCCCATACTCCGGGGATGCCTTGCGGGCGTGGGCAAGGAGCAGGGTCGTGGCCGCATCGAGGTCGCTGGGGACCCCGTCGCCGACCCTGGCCAGGACGGCCCGGCCCCAGCGGTACAGCCGCATCCGCCCCCGCCCGTCCAAGTACGCCCAACCGAACCCGTCCCGGTGGGGCGCCTTCTGGCCGCGCCGGCTCATCGCCAGAAGCCCGTGCGGGGCATCCACGAGGTACCGCCGGATCGGGATCGGCTCCCGGCTCACGAACCCGAGCATCCGGCACATCCCGTGCTCCTCTAGTGGGCCACGGCTTCCGCCAGGAGCCGACCCAACACCTTGGCCGTCTCGAACGGCTGGAGGTCGGTGTCCTCATCGAGGTCGCCCTTCCCGCCCGCGCCGTAGTACGGGTAGCGCTTCACCGCAACCGGGGTCATCCGCGCGGAAAGGGCGAACCCAAACAGGTACCTGAGCACCTCCAGAGGCTCGCTTCCCCCGGTCACCGCTGCCAACGCGCACGGCTTGCCCTCAAGCGGGTGCGGCTCCGTGTGCCCACGCATGTCGTGGAAATAGGCCAAGCACGCGAGGCGCTCGGTCACGGCGATCAGCCGCGACGGCACGGGGTAGTACAAGGGGGACCCGAGAACCAGTCCATCGGCTTCCTTCAGCGTTTGGAGGAGCTCCTGGAAGTCGTCCTCGA
Source organism: Candidatus Acetothermia bacterium (assembly GCA_024653305.1). Classification (NCBI taxonomy): domain Bacteria; phylum Candidatus Bipolaricaulota; species Candidatus Acetothermia bacterium. Next base: position 195,268 of record JANLFW010000001.1, read on the forward strand.
CCACGCACCGGTACGGGACTTTCCCGCACACGTCGTAGCAGGCCTCGCAGGGGCCGATGTCGAGGTCGGCGAGGTGCACGACCTCGGTGCGGATCCTGGGGTTGGCCTCCTTGGCCGCAGCGAGCACCGCCGCGACGAGCCGGTTCGTGTTCCCCGCCTTGCGCATGGAACCCACGATGCCGAGAACGTACATGACCGCCACCTCCGTCGATGGCAGCCTATCCCCAACGCCCCGTGGCGGGCAAACGGCGGCCCCCAAAGGCGGTGGAACCAGGCTATTCAGGCCTGGAGCGGCCTTTTTGCTCCTCCCTGATTAGCTGCGCAGGCCGAGGATGTCGGCCAGGTTCGCCTTGGGCTCGATACGGAACGCGAGCGCCCCCGGCTTTGACGTGGTGAACAGGGTGGTCACCCCTGGTCCATGGCCACTCACCACGCAGTCGGAGTGGACGACGATGCCGATGGACAGCGCCCCGGGGCGGTACACCCGGCCAAACGAGTGGTCGGTGTCCCGGATCGCCACCAGGTCCCCGAGCCGCAGGTCGGAAAGCCCATACCGCTCCACGGTCTCCGGGTCGAACAGCTGGATGTCGTAGTCCCCCCGGTAGCACGTGTCCGCTCCCAGACCTGAACCCATGATCGCCGCGGGGACCTCGTGGGCCACCCCAACCACCAGCGCTCCCTCCTCTTCCCATACCGGCAGGCGATCGAGCAGCCGGGGGTCAAGGTTCATGACCCGTACGTGGGGATGATCGGGCAAGGTCAGCCCCACGCCGTACGCCTTGATCCCGACCTTGTCCCCGATCTGGAGCTTGTCGAGCGTGTCGGGGGGGAAATCCACGAGCACGTGCTCGATCCCGCCGTGCTTGCCGGTGACCACGCCCTTCGCCCCCTTGGCGTCCCCGGTGATCACCGTGGCCTCGTTCCCCACGCACGCCAGGAAGTTCAACCCCTGGTTGGTCGCGGGCAGGTCCTCCCGGTCCGTCATCAGGTTGCGCAGGGACACCCCAGGCTCGGCGTGATCCGCCGCCCACCCTACCGCCGGATCCCCGACCCGCAGGTTGTACGTGATCCCGCCCACGCCGGGGAGCATCACCGGCTGCCCCTCGTGGGTGATGCGGTAGCCGCGCACGGACGGATTGGTAACCTCTCCCAGCACCGAGATCATGATCAGCCGATCGGCATTGGTCCTCATGTCCTCCTGCACCTCCAGCCCCATGCTATTGAGCACGGTGGGGATTGACAAACGCCCCCTCGTCGGCTACGTTGCCCCCGTGACCTGGACGATCCCGAATCAGATCACACTCGCCCGGATTTTGGCCATCCCTCTCTTCATGTACTTCCTGTTCGCCGAGGGCACGGTCTTCAAGATCCTGGCCCTCGCCATCTTCGCCGCCGCGGCCATCTCCGACGCCGTGGATGGTTACCTGGCCCGGTCCCTGCGTCAGGTGACCCCGTTCGGCGTGTTCGCCGATCCCATCGCCGACAAGCTTTTGCTCACCGCAGCCGTGGTGTCGTTCGTCCAGCTCGGGGAACTGACCGCAGTGCCGGTGGTGGTGATCCTGGCCCGGGAGTTCCTGGTCACGGGCCTCAGGATCCTGGCCATGGCCGAGCGGATCGTCATCCCAGCGAGCCCCTTGGGAAAGTTGAAGACGCTCTCCCACATCGGCCTTGTCCTGTTCATCCTGGCCACCCGCTATTTCGGCTTGGGGCCTACCGGACAAGCGCTGAAGGACGTCTTTCTCTACTTGGCGGTGGCCCTGGCTCTCATCTCCGGGGCGGAGTACTTCTGGCGGGTGCGGGACTTGTTCCGGGGTTCACCCCGAGCAACTTCACGCTAGCCTACGGGCCCCATCGCCACCGGGTGGGGTGGTCGATCCCGTACCGCTGAGCGTAGTCCCGCACCGCGCCCTCTAGGTCCACGTCCGGCCCGTACCGTTCCCGCAGGTAGTAAAGGTGCTCGGACACCCACACGTAGAGGTCGGCCTCGGTGCGGCCGGGGAAGTGGGCAAGGGCCTTGGTGCGGCGGAACGTGTCCACCAGGGGCCGGTATACCCGGTCGTACCAGGAGGCCACCGCCTCTGCGCACGGCACCTCACGGCGCTGCTCCAGCCCGAGGAAGTAACGGTGGACGTCGATGTGCTCGAGGAGAATACGGTACTTCCCGAGCTCGGTGAACACGATGTCCTGCTCTGGCCGGAGCTCGTCGAGGCGGGTGTGGGCGAGGAACGCGGAGTACTCGGCCTTGATCAGGATGTCCTTCGGGGTGTCGGTGGCGGTGATGGGCACGTCGGGCACGAACTCCACCACCTCGGCGTCGATGAACCGGCCGCCCCCCCGGCGGGCAGCGGCCACGCGGTGGTGGCCGTCCTCGACGAAGTAGGCGTCCCCGATCTTGTAGAGCTTGATCGGCGGGAGGATCTCCCCCCTTCGCCACGCCTCCTCCAGGCGCTCCAGGCGCTCCGAGGGGCCTTGTCGCGGGAGAAAGGCGCGATCGAAATCGCGGTACCGGTTCACGCTGCCCACGATCTTGGCGATCTCCACCTCCTGCAGGCCTAGGTACCTCCAGGCCTTGATCCGCACGTGCTCCTTGACCCAGTCGAACGGGAGGAGCAGGCTCGGCTCTTGGCGCACGTGGGCGAGCACCCGGGCGATCAGCCGGTGCCACCGCGACCTAGGCATCGGGCACCTCGAGAAGATAGTGGCCGCGCACGTGGATCACCTCCGTGTCCCGGTACCGGGTGCGGTTGGGTTGTCCTGGGCGGGGGTAGGAGTGGCCGTGGATGAGGTACCGGGGCCGGTGGTGCTCCATGAACGGGAGGAAGGCGTGGAACCCTTGGTGGGCAGGATCCTCATGATCGTGGATGCCCCGCGGTGGGGCGTGGGTGAGGAGGATGTCCAGGGCCTGACCCCCGCGCACCCGGTTCCACCACAGCGCGGGTCCCAGGCGGCGCACGCGCCGCCGCATCTCCCGCTCCGTGTACTGGTGCTCCCCATGGGCCAAGTAGCGGGGGCTCCCCCCGAGGCCGGCGATCAGGAGCCCCTTGGCCTCCACCACCCGCCCCTCGATGTTCACGCCGCCCGGAGGGGCGGCGATCACCCCGTGCTCCGTCTCCGCCGGGCGGTCGTGGTTCCCGTGTACGTAGAGAAGGGGCACGTCCAGGGCATCCACGAGGTATCCAAGGTAGTCGTAGGGCAAATCCCCGCACGACAGGATCAACGCCACGTCGCGGAACTGCTCCCCCGGGAGCGCCCGCTCCAGGGCCGGACTGACCTCGTCGCCCACCACGAGCAGCTTCATCGCATCGTCATTGTAGCCAGGGCCATATCAGGGGCGGATTAGGACACAGGGCCGCTTCTCACCGGTCCGGCGACCTCGCATCGCGCCGCGGCTGGACCTGTCCCCCAGGGCCACCGGCCGTATAGTGGGCCATCAACCGGTTGCTGCAAGGAGGTTGCGCCATGGTGCGATGGGGGCTGATCGTGGTTTTTCTCGTCCTCGCCGGGCTTCCGGCGATGGCCGATACCTTGCACTTCAAGGACGGTCGGGCCTTGTCCGGGGAACTGGCCGGGATTGGGGATGCTGGCTTGGTGTTCCGGGTCGATGGGGTGAGCACGGTGTACCCGTTCGCCGCGGTGGCCCGGGTGGACATCGACTGGCAGGGGAACCCCGAACCCCGGTTGACGAAGGCGAAATGGCAACGGGCGATGGCCAAGGCCCAACGGGCCCTGTTCGCCTGCCGGTCGGCCCGGTACGGACTTATGTTGGGCGGGTTCCTGTTCATGGGCGGCGGGTACTGGCTGAGCCTGGAGGGGTATGGGCCGTTCGGCAACCTCCTCACCGCGCTCGGGGCGGTGGCCACGGTGCTGGGTGTGGTGGCGCCCCCTTCGGAGTGCCCGGCCCAGGAAGCGCAGGTGAAGCTCCTCGCGCGCATCGGCCTTGACCACGACTGGGTCTACTGAGCACGAAAGCCTAACCCGCGGGCAAGGGGAGACAGGCCGGCGCGCCGCATCCCCCGCGTTTACGCTATAATCACGACGTGGCCGTCCAGAACAGGATTCGAAAGGTCCAGAAGCGCGACCGGTCCCTGGTCCCGTTCGATCAAGGGCGGATCGTGCACGCGATCCTGCGGGCTGCCCGCTCGGTGGGCGGGTTTGCGTTGGACCTCCTCCCCGGGGTGAACGACCGCCTGTTCGCGTACGGGGACGACGAGCACATCGCCGAATTCCTGTCGGACGTGGTGATCACTGTCCTCAACCGCGACCCCCGCCACTGGGTGGCCAACTTCCCCCCCACGATCGAGGAGATCCAGGACACGGTGCTCCACGTGCTCAGGAGCTTCGGGTTCGTGACCGTGGCCGATGCCTACGAGTGCTGGCGGTGGGGGAAATACTGGGTGCGGGTGGGGGCGATCACCCTGGACCAGTTCGTGGGGAACGGCTACCCCTCCCCGTTCCACGATGAGATCCTCGCCTGGAACCGCGACCATGGCTGCGACACGGTGGACGGGTTGAACGCGATCGTCCGGTCGGGACGGCTTCCGGATCTGGTGGCCGCGGCCACCGAACGCTACGAGCGGTCGGTGGACGGGGCGGCGGAGGAGATTTTGCGGCGCCTCGAGCGAGGCGACGACCTCCGGATGATCTGGATCTCCGGACCCTCCTCCTCGGGCAAGACCACGACCACGGTCAAGCTCACCGCACGCCTGGGGAAAGAGGGCCTCCAGTTCCTGATGCTGAACCTGGACGACTACTTCTGGCCCCTGGTCGAGCATCCCACCGACTGGCTGAACGACCGGAACTTCGAGACCCCGGAGGCCCTGGACATCCAGGCCATCAACCGCCACCTGCGAGCGCTCCTTGAAGGCGAAACGGTCGAGAAACCGATCTACAGCTTCAAGGAAGGGCGGCACGTGGGGACGAAGCCAGTGCGCCTCAAGAAGGGGCACATCCTGCTGTTGGATTGCCTGCACGGGTTCTACCCGCCCCTCACCGCGGGGATCGAGCGGGAGTGCATGTTCCGCCTGTACATCGAGGCCGTGAACATGCTGTACGAGGGCGACGGGGCGAGCGAGCGGCTGACCCAGTTCACCGACGTGCGGCTCCTCAGGCGGATGCTGCGGGACGTGCAGCACCGGAACCATCCGCCGCTTCAGACCCTCCTCCATTGGCACTACGTCAGGAGCGGGGAACTCTTCTCCATCATCCCCCTCATGGGCCTCGCCGACCACGTGGTGAACGGGGGGATGCCGTTCGACCTGCCCGTCTTGAAGCCGTTCTTTGTCCCGGACGGGATCTGGCCGCGGCCGGAGGAGGTGGCCCCGTACGATTCTTTCCTCGATGCGCGGATTCGGTATCGACGGATTACAAACCTGCTTTCGCAGGTGGCCGGGCTCACCCTGTGGGAGGCCGAGGACCACGGGCTGATCCCTGGGGATCACCTGGTGCGGGAGTTCATCGGCGGAAGCACCCTCCGGATCCCGCATAACGAGTAACCCCCTTGACAGGGGGCGACGGGCGTCGTATCTCTCTTTGTGCCGGGCGGAAGCCCGGCGCTTCGTTTGGTACAAGTTTTTCCGTGGCCCATGGAACCGAAGGCTTCCGCCGATGGGCCCGGACAGCCGCGGCACAACAAAACTTGTGTTTGGCCTATCCCCCGAACAGCCTTGCCCAGAACGAGCGGTTCGCCCGCGGGGGCTGCGTCTGCACCGCTCCCTCCTGCCGGGCCTGGGCCACCGCCGCGTCCCACTTGCCCCGGGCCCGCGCCTTGGCCTCCCAGAGCTCGGCGAACTTGGCCACCGCTGCGTAGGCGTCCTTCCGCGACACCGCCGATCCCCCGCGGGCCAGGGACGCCAGCACCTCGTCCAGGGAGGCGATGTCCGGCCGGATGTGCACCTCCTCGCCCTCGGCCACGAGGAGGTACCGGGTGGCGTCGGCGATGAGCCCGAACGAACCGGCGTCCACCGAGCCCACCGGGAGCACTTCCTCCACGAACTCCCGGTCGGCCTCCAGGTACTCCCGCTCCAGCCGCCCCCTCCAGCCCATCGCCACGCCCTCGGCCACTACCGGCCCTTCATCACGAGGAACGCGTTGTGGTGCTCCTCCTCGTCGGCGAGGATCCCCTCGAAGAGCGTCCTGGTGGTGGAGTCCTCCTCCTTCGTGGCCAGCTTGATGATCTCCTTATAGAGGGCGATCGCTTCCTCCTCGGCCTTGATGTCGAGGTCGATCATGTCGGAGAGCTTCTCCCCCACCGTGATCGGCGCGGGCTGGGTGGTGGGGACGCCGCCCAGGTAGTCGAGCCGCTCGGCGATCGCCTCGGCATGCTTCATCTCAGCGATCGCGATCTTCCTTAGCCGGTCCGTGACCTCCAGCGACTCCACCCCCGTGGCCCGCACGTGCTGCCACATGTACTGGATGGACACCTGGATCTCCCGGGCGATCGCCTTGTTCATGAGCTCCTTCAGGTTCTCGGATGCCATACCGCTTCCTCCTTTCGCGCGTCACCGGCCAGCGACCATGATAGCCGATGGCGCGCGGTCGGGCCAAGACGGCTCCCCTTGGAGGAGCCGGGACATCGCGGCGAGGGCCTGGCGCAGCCAGCTGAAGCCCGACGTCGGGGATAAACCCCGACGCTACGGTCCTTCCCCCTCCCCCTTGATGGGGGGAGGGTCAGGGAGAGGGTGATCGCGGCACGAGGACGACCCCCCTCTCCCCCACCCTCTCCCACAAAGGGGAGAGGGGGCAAGCATAGCGTCGGGCTTTATGGCCGACGACAGGTTTTCCATGGGCCCTTGATGAGGTAGGTAAGATACGCCCTGGGCGAGGAGGTCATAGAGCTCCCCGCGCCGAGCCATCTCGACGTGAGCTCCGAGCGCACCGCCTTGAGGTTTTGCTCCCGAAGGCCGCCTCCAGGCCGAGCCGCCCGAAGTGCCGGTACGTCTCGGCGATCACGTTCGCGTAGGGGACGGCCGATGCTTCACCCGCTCCGCCACCCGCCGGCCGAGCTCCTCACCTTGGGCGAGGTCCTCCCGGACGGGAGCGCCTTTGAATTCGAGCTTGTCAACCAGTTCCCACCCCAGCTTCGCCACTTCCTCGGCCATCTTCCGCACTGCCCCGCCCTGCCACCCCGAGGACCCGAACAGCCCCACCACCCGGTTCGCGAGGCGCTTTCGCGCGATAAGGCGCAACGCGTGCTCCACCGCGGGGAAGATCCCGGTGTCGTAGGTGGGGGAGCCGAGGATGAGCCCCCGCCGCCGCCAGACCTCGGCGAGGACGAAACTCGGGTGGACCCGGGCCGCATCGATGACGCTCACCGGGAGGCCGGCGGCGGTCACCCCGCGGGCGACGGCGTCGGCCATCCGCCGGGTGTGGTCGTACATCGACCCGTACACCACCGTCACCGCCGGCTCCCCCTCCATCTGGGCGAGCCTGACGTACAACTCCACGATGCGCTGAGGATCCTTGCGCCAAACCAGGCCGTGGGATGGGGCGATGACCTCGATGGGGAGGGCGGCGAGCACCTCGATCGCCCGCAGCACGGGCCGCGTGTACATGCCCACGATGTTCGCAAAATAGCGCACGGCTTCGTCTCCATACCGTGCCAGGTCCGCCTGATCGTCGCAGAGCACGCCATCCACGGCCCCGAAGCTCCCGAACGCGTCGCACGGAAACAGGACGCGTTCCGTTGACTCATAGGTGGCCATCGTCTCCGGCCAGTGGACGAACGGGATCGGGTGGAACGAGAGGCGTTTGCCGCCAAGGTCGAGGGCCTCGCCGTCGGCCACCGCCTGTGCCCCGGCTTCGATCCCGTAGAACCGCCGGAGCATCGGCAGGGCGGCCCCCGTGGCGAGGATCTGGGCGTTTGGGGCGACCCGGCGCAGGAGGGGCAGGGCCCCGGAGTGGTCGGGCTCCATGTGGTTGACCACGAGGAAGTCGATCCGGGCCGGGTCCATGACCTGGGCGATGTTCGCGAGGAGCTCCTCGGCGAACGCGGCCTTGACCGAGTCGATGAGCGCGGCCTTCTTGCCCAGCACCAGGTACGCGTTGTAGCTGACCCCGGTGGGCAGGGGCCATTGTCCCTCGAACAGGTCGGTGACCCGATCGTTCACCCCGACCCAGAAGATGCCCGGACGGATCTCGAATGCGGTCATGTTCCACCTCCGACCGAAGTTTACGCGGCCCCGTCAGGGGGCAACACGCGTGGTCTGGGGCTGAACGGGGCGTCTCCTCGGACGGGCCCGTTCGCGCCCCTTTTTACCGGCTACCTCGGGCCGCGTTTGCGGGCGGCGAGAAGGGCGTCCAGGGGGAGCACGTTCAGCACGTGCTTGGCCTCCGCCCACCCCCGGCGGACGGCGATCACCCCAAGCTCCAAGAAATCCAGGTGCTCCGGGGAGTGGGCATCGGTGCCGATGGCGAGCTTCACCCCGACCTCGAGCGCCCGGCGGACAAGGTCGGGCGAGAGGTCCAACCGCTGGGGGTTGGCGTTCACCTCGAGGGCCGTCCCGCTCTTGGCCGCCCGGCGAAACACCTCGTCCCAGTCGACTTCGTACGCCGGCCGCTCCCCGATCAGCCGCCCGGTGGGGTGCCCGAGCACGTCCACCCCCTCGTCCTCCACCGCCCGGACCAGCCGCTCCGTCATCTCCTTCTTCCCGAGGCGGAAGTGGGTGTGGACCGAGGCAATCACCAGATCCAGTTCAGGCAAGAGGTCCCGCGGCACGTCCACCGTCCCATCGCGGGCGATGTTCGCCTCCACCCCGGTCAAGAGCTGGATTCCCTTCAGCCTTTCGTTCAGGTGCCGGATCTCCTCGATCTGGCGGGCGAGGTCGGCGGCGGAGACGCCGGGGATGGCCTGGGCGAACCGGAGGTGGTCGGTGATCGCGATGTACCGGAGCCCTCTCGCCCGGGCGGCCCTGGCGAGGTCGGCGAGGCTCGCCGTCCCGTCCGACCAGTCACTGTGCACGTGGAGGTCGGCGATCACCTGGGCTTGCGTGACGAGGGTCGGGAGGGCGCCGCGCTCGGCGGCCTGGACCTCTCCCTGGTCCTCCCGCAGCTCAGGGGGGATGTACGCGAGATCCAACGCTCGGTAGATCCCGTCCTCGTCCGCCCCGGCCAGCGCCCTCCCGTCCGCGGCGAACAGCCCGTATTCGTTGAGCTTCCACCCTCGGGCCACGGCCCGCTCCCGCAGGCGGATGTTGTGGTCCTTGGACCCGGTGAAGTACTGGAGCGCCGCCCCGAACGAGCTTTCGGGCACGAGGCGCAAATCCACCTGGAACCCCCCGGCAAGCTTCACCGACGACTTCTTCGCCCCCTGGGCGAGCACCTGTTCGACTTCGGGCAGGGAAACGAACGCGCGTGCCGCCTGCTCGGGGTGATCGGACACGGCGAGGATGTCCAGGTCTCCCACCGTCTCCTTCCCCCGCCGCAAGGACCCCGCCGGCTCCAGGCGGCGGAACAGGCCGGTGCGCTCGAGCTTGCGGCACAGGTCCCGGGCCAGGGGCAAGGCGTACCCCAAAAGCTCGCGGTGCTCCGCCCCACGGGCTTCCTGAAGCCCGCGCAGGATCTTCTCCTCCGTCTTCGCCCCCAGGCCCTTCACCTGGCGGATCCTCCCCTCCCGCGCCGCTCGCTCCAGGTCGTCCAGGGTCCGCACCCCCAGCTCCTCATAGAGGAGCTTGGCCGTCTTCGGTCCCACCCCCTCGACCTGGGTCAGGGCGTACAGGTCCACCGGAAGCTTCCCCCGGAGCTCCTCGTGGTAGGCGAGCTTGCCGGTAGCCACGATCTCCTCGATCTTCCCGGCGATGGACTCCCCCACCCCGGGGAGCTCCCCCAGCCGCCCTTCCGCCACCAGGTCCTCGATCGGGGTCGGACAGGATTCCACCGACTGGGCAGCGCGGCGGTAGGCGCGGGGCTTGAACTGGACCCCCTCCAGCTCGAGGAGCTCGGCCACCTCGTACAGGATCTTGGCCACGAGCCGATTCTTCATCCGGTGTGGAGCCCGGCGAAGCGGCGGAAGGACCGATCGTAGGTGCGCTCCACCTCCGGCGGGAAACAGCACGCCGGGAGTTCCTGATGCGCGAGGTGGTAGTGGAGGCACTCGCAGCAGTTGCCCTTGCGGGAGCACTCCGGCCACGTGCACGGGCAACGGGCCAGGTTTTCCTTCAGGTTTGAGCAGGCCGCCATCTCCAACCCTCCCTTCGCTCGCATGGGTTAGGCCACGGCTATAATGCCGAAGCCATGCTTACCGGGCAAGACGTGCTGAAGCGCATCCTAACCGATACCCGTGGCGAGCGCCCCCACTACGAGCGGTACTCCCTCCTCGCCGTCCCGGCCACGGTGGAGGAGCTGTTCGGCCTCTCCGGCGATGTCCACGGCCTGCGCGACGAGCTTGGGCTGCCGGAGGCGGAGGTGGTGGTGAGCGTCCTCCTCGATGGCGTTGGGTACAGGCGGTTGGAGGAGCTGCGGACAGGAGGCGCGGTGGACCTCGCGCCGTTCCTGGACGGGGGGGCGTACATCCCGCTCACCTCGGTGTTCCCCACCACGACCACCACCGCTCTGGCCACCCTGGCCACCGGGGTAAGCCCGATCGTCCACGGGATCCTCGGGTACAAGCTGTTTCGCCCGGACCTGGGGGCGGTGGTGGACATGATCCGCCTCGCCACCCCGGGGGCGCGGGAGAACGCGGTGGAGAAGCTGGGCCTCCCTGCGGAGCACCTCCTCACCGCCCCCACCCTGTACCAGCGGTTGGGCATGGCGGGGATACCCACCGTGCTCTTCCTGCCCAAGTACATCGCCGATTCCGGTCTCTCCCGCATCCTGTACCAGGGAGTGACACGGACGGTGCCGTTCCTCACCGGATCGGACCTGGTGATGCTCCTCGGGGAGGCGCTCGCTCGCCCGGGGCGGGCGTTCCTCGCCGTGTACTGGCCGACCACGGACGGCTTGGCCCACGTGTACGGCCCGGGGTCCCCGGCGTTCGCCGCCGAGGTCGCCCATGTGTTCCGCCTCCTGGCCCAGGTGCTGGCCGACTCTCCGCGGCACAGCGTCCTCCTGATCACCGCCGACCACGGGTTTCAGGAGGCGGACCCGGAGCGGGACATGGTCTCCTGCCCGGCCCAGCCGACCCTGCGGGACGGCCTTCTCCTCCCCCCGGTGGGCGACCCGCGGGCCGCGTACCTGTTCGTACGGCGGGGCCACGAGGCGCGGGTGCGCGACTTCTTCTCCCGGTTCTTCCCGGAGGAGTTCGCCGTCCTGTCCGTTGAGGAAGCGCTCTCCCGGCACCTGTGGGGGCTGGAGGAGCCCACGGCCGCGGTCCGGGTACTGCTCGGGGACTACGTGGTCATCGCGAGGAAGCGGCGGTTCCTCCTGTGGCCCACCGAGGAGTTCAAGCTGCGCGGCCTGCACGGGGGGCTCACCGCGGATGAGCTGTTCGTGCCGTTTCTAGCCAAGGCGCTGTGAAGGAGGGGAAGATGGCGGTGGTGAAGCGGATTGCGTGCGTCCCGGCCAAGGACATGTCCGATGGCCAGGAGGTGGTCGGGGCGACGAAGCAGGTGCTCATCGGCCCTGGCGAGGGAGCGCCCACGTTCGCCGTGCGCCTGTTCACCCTAGCTCCTGGCGGGCACACCCCGGCCCATGGTCATCCATTCGAGCACGGGGTGATCGTGCTCCGGGGCGAGGGCGAGGTCCTGACCCCGGAGGGGCCGCGGGCCATCGGCCCGGGCACCGTCGTGTACGTGCCGCCCGGGGAGCACCACCAGTTCCGCAACCCCGGGAACGCCCCCCTGGAGTTCCTGTGTATCGTCCCGGTGCACGTGGAGGGATGAAGCGCGTCCTTTTGGGGATGTCCGGGGGCGTGGACTCCACCGTCGGGGCGTGGCTTCTGCGGGAGCAGGGCTACGACGTCCTCGGGCTGACCCTGTGGCTATGGGACCCGGCTGGCTCCCTGGAGAACCGGTGCTGCTCGGTGGACACCGCTGCCCTGGCCGCGCGGGAGCTGGGCATCCCCCACGAGGTGGTCCACGCCGAAGCCGCGTTCCGCCGGCTCGTGGTGGAGCCGACCCTCGCCGCCTACCGCCGCGGCCTCACCCCAAACCCATGCGCCCTCTGCAACCGGGAGGTGCGGTTCGCCCTCCTCGTAGCCGAGGCCGACCGACGTGGCATCCCGTTCGTGGCCACCGGCCACCACGCCCGGGTGCGGTGGGAGAACGGCCGGGGGCTGCTCCTGCGGGGCCGTGACCCGAACAAAGACCAGTCCTACTTCCTGTACGGGCTGACCCAGGGCGAGCTCTCCCGGGCCCTGCTGCCGGTGGGGGAGCTCGTCAAGGACGAGATCAAGGGACGGGCGAGGGAGCTCGGCCTCACCGCGGCCCAGCTCCCGGAGAGCCAGGACCTGTGCTTCGCGCCCGAGGGCGTCGCCGGGCTCATCGCAGGCGCCCCCCCTGGGCCGATCCTCGATCTCTCCGGCCGCGAGGTCGGAGAGCACAAGGGCCTTCCCCACTACACGGTTGGCCAACGCCGGGGGCTTGGGATCGCGTCCCCGGAGCCCTTGTACGTAGTGGCCCTGGACCCGAAGCGGAACGCGGTGATCGTGGGGCCGGAGCGGGCCCTGTACGCGGACGGGCTTGTCGCCACCGATCTGCGCTGGATCGCCGGGGAGCCCCCGGCGGACCGGTTCTCGGCCGAGGTCCAGATCCGCTACCGCGCGTCCCCGGTCCCGGCGGAGGTGGAGGTGCGGGGGGACGAGGCGTGGGTGCGCTTTGCCGAGCCGCAGCGGGCGGTGACCCCGGGCCAGGCGGCCGTGCTCTACCGGGAGGAGGTCACGTTGGGCGGGGGTACGATCGCCCGCGCCTACCGCAGGTAGGGCCTCGCCTGCGGCAAACATGCTGCGGACAAAGGGAACGCCCTCTGGAGATCCTCACTCCGGCAGCGCCGTGCGGGCGAGCTTGGGGTCCAGGGCGTCCCGCAGCCCCTCCCCGAGCAGGTTCATGCCGAGCACGAACAGGAGGATCGCGACCCCGGGGAACGTGGAGATCCACCACCCGCGAAACAGGTAGTCGCGGCCGTCGGCGATGATCGCCCCCCAGCTCGGCTTGGGTGGTTGGATCCCGAGGCCGAGGAAGCTCAGCGACGCCTCCATCAGCACCACCCACCCCACCCGCAGGGTGGCGACGACGATCGCCCCAGGGATGACGTTGGGAAGCATGTGCACGAGGAGAATGCGGCAGGGGCTAGCCCCGATCACCCGCGCCGACTCCACGAACGCGGCCTCCTTGAGGGCCAGCACCTCGCTGCGCACGATGCGGCAGGAGGTGACCCATTCCTTGCACGCCAGCGCCACCACCATGTTCGCGAACCCCGGGCCGAACAGGCCCATCAGGGCGATCGCGAGCACGAGGTACGGGAACGCCAAGAGCACGTCCACCGTGCGTTGGATTGCTGCGTCCACCACCCCACCCGCGTACCCGGAGATGAGCCCCAGGGCCACCCCGACCACGGTGCACACGGTGATCACGACCAACCCCAGGGAGAGCGAGATCCGCGTCCCGTAGATGATGCGGCTCAGGACGTCGCGGCCGAGGTTGTCCGTGCCCAAGAGGTACCCGCTCCCCCCGGAAAGCCAGCGCGGGGGGCGGAGGCGGTGGACGAGGTCGCCGCGCTCGGGATCGTGAGGGGCGATCCACGGGGCGAGGATGGCGAGGAGGGAAAACATGAGGACGATCGCGCCCCCGGCCACCGCGAGGCGGTTCCGGCGGAACACCTGCCAAAAGCGACGCCAGGTCACGCGATCCCCCTCACTTCGGCCCGATCCGTGGGTCCAGGTACACGTAGGAGAGATCGGCGGCCAGGTTGAGGAGCACGTAGGTGAGCGCGTACACGAGGACGCAACCCTGGACCACCGGATAGTCCCGCGTGTACACCCCCTCCACCGTGAGCCGCCCCAGCCCCGGCCAGGCGAACACGGTCTCCACGATCATGTTCCCCCCGAGGAGCGCCCCCAGGTTGAGGGCCACCGCGGTCACCACCGGGAGGAGCGCGTTGCGCAGGGCGTGTCTCAGGATGACCCTCCGTTCGGGCATGCCCTTCGCCCGCGCGGTCTGGACGTACTCCTGATGGAGGGTCGCAAGCAGGCTCGACCGCGTGAGGCGCATCGTCATCGCCATCATCCCGGTGGACAGGGCGAGGGCCGGCATCACCAGGTGCCGCAGCACGTCCCCGAGGGCGCGTCCGTTGCCCTGAAGGATGGCGTCGAGGATGAGGAACCCGGTCCGCGGCTCAAGGCCCGTCCCGTACGTGACCCGCCCCGCCACCGGCAACACCTTCAGCGTCACCGAGAACAGGATGACCAGGATCAACCCCAGCCAGAACCCGGGGATCGACACGCCGATGAGGGAGACCATGGTGCCTGCCGCGTCCAGCCAGGAATAGCGGCGCACGGCGGAGATCACCCCGGCCGGGATGCCCACGAGAAGGGCGACGAACGCGGCGAAGAGCGTGAGTTCCACGGTGGCAGGAACCCGGTCCCAAATGAGCTCAGACACCGGCCGGCGGTAAACGATGGAGTGGCCGAGGTCCCCGCGGAAGATCCCGGCGAGGAAGCGGCCGTATTGCTCGTGGAACGGCTGGTCGAGCCCGAACTCGTGCCGGACGCGCTCGATCTCCTCGCGGGATACGATCCCTGTCCGCCCCATGATCAGTTCCACCGGGTCCCCAGGGGTGAGGTACAGCAGGAGAAACACGATGAACGTAACCCCGAGGAATACGGGGATGGCCTGCAACAGCCGGCGCACGAAATAGGCAGTCATCCAGGTGATGGAACCGGGGAGGGACGGCCCCCGCCCCTCCCCGAGGTGGGCCTACTGGCCCAGGTCCACGTCGTGGAGGTTGATCCGGCTGTCCGGGCTCGGCTGCCACCCGATCACCCGCCGACTCACCCCGTACAGTTCCTCGGCCACGTACAGGAACACCATCGGGGCCTCGTGATGGATCAGCTCTTGGGCGATATGGTACGCAGCCGTGCGGCTTGTGGGATCGCGGGCGATGCGCTCGGCGAACTCCATCAGCCCGTCGTAAAGGCAGCTCGAGTAGCCCGTGTAGTTGCCCCGTTCCCCGGTGCGGAGCTTGGGGATCATGATGTCCATCGGGTCGAGGGTGGCATTGCCCCAGTCGCCGATCCACATCGCCCGCTCCCGGTTGAGGAGCTTCGTCCGGAGGATCCCCCGCTCCCACACCTGGACCCGGGCGTCGATCCCGATCTCCCGCAGCATCTGGGCGCACACCAGGGCCACGTCCTTGAGGTAGTCCTCGCAGTCGATGGTCACCGAGAACCCGTGGGGGTAGCCGGCCTCGGCGAGGAGGGCCTTGGCCTTCTCCGGATCATACCCGTAGGGTTCAAGGTCCTTGAAGTACGGGGAGTCCGGGGACAGGAGGCTGGGGATGGGGGTGGCCAGTCCCCCGAGGACGTGCTCGATGATCTTGTTCACGTCGATCGCGTAGTTCATGGCCCGCCGCACCCGGACGTCGTCGAATGGGGGTTGGGTGACGTTCATCTCGAGGAACGTGCTTCTCGTCCCGCGGACGCTCATCACGAGGAGGTTCGGGCCGGCCTCGATCTCGGGGATCAGGTCCACCGGGATCCGGGTGGCGATGTGGATCTCGCCGGCCCGCAGCGCGGCGATGCGCGTTGAGGTCTCGGGAAGCACCCGGAAGATCACCCGGTCCAGCTTGGCCGGGCCCACCGGGGGGATGTCCGGAGATCCGCCGTAGTAGCCGTCGTAGCGCTCCATCACCACCTGCACGCCCTTGTCCCACCGCACGAACCGGAACGGGCCGGTGCCGATGGGGTTCTCCGCGAAGTACGCGTCCCCCACCGCCTCCACGTAGTGCTTGGGCACGATCTCGTGGAACGGGAGGAACGCGAGCAGGGCCGGGAACGGGACCGCGGTGATGATCTTCACCGTGAGCCGGTCCACGACCTCGGCGCCGATCACCGGGTCGAGCAGGCTCTTCCTGGGCGAGGTCCGCCCGCCGATCCGTCCCTCCTTGACCGTGCGGTCCACGGTGAACTCCACGTCCTCGGCGGTGAACGGGACCCCGTCGTGCCAGGTCACTCCGTCGCGGAGGTGGAACACCCACTCCGTATCGGAGATCCGCTCCCAGGACACGGCGAGTTCGGGCACCACCTCCATCGCCGGCGTGCGCGTGACCAGGCCATCGAACATGTTCCTGATCACGTTTTGGGTGGTCCGATCGCGATGGTTCCCGGGGTCGAGGGTCATCACGTCGGCCTCGATGCCCACGATCAGGGTCTTCGCCTCTTGGGCCACGCCAGCGAGCGACGGCACCAGGCACAGTCCCACGACCAGGAACGTCCACAGTCTCCGGTTCATGTTCTCCCTCCTTGGATCGGTACAGGATGAAGGGGGTAGCGGCTGCTGGTCTCGATAGCAGCTTCTAGGTGCGAGGTCATCCAGAAAAAAGGATACGGGGCGGTTCTCGGTAGCGCAAGCGGGCGGCGCGGGAGGAACTTCCCGCATGGCTTGACCCCGACTGCGGAAGCGGCCGTTCGACTCCTACGTGAGCTTGGGCGGGAGCACGATCTTGCCGAAGTTCTTCTCGTACTTCTCGATGTTCTCCCCGATCGCGTCGTGCAGGCGCTTCATGTGGCGGGGGGAGAGGATGACCCGGGACACGAGCAGGGCCTGGCCCCGTTCCGGGGTCTGGGCCTGGGGGTCCACGAGCAGGAAATCGAGGAAGAACTCGTCCGGTTGGTGGGAGACGATGACGAGGTTGGAGTAGACCCCTTTCCGCGTGTCCATGTCCGCGCCGACCTGCATTTCCCGTTCTGGCATGTTGGTACCTCCGCTTGCATCCTAGCCGCGATGGGAGGATAGGGCAACCGAGACCGCGCATTCGGCGGTGAGGAACCGCGGTTTCCCGTATAATCTCCGATCGTCATGCGCGGCATCCTCCGTGAGCTTTGGCGGTATCGGCTGCGCCTCCTCGCCGGCGTCGCGGCGTTGTTCATCGTCGACGCCCTTCAGCTCATCGCTCCCCTCATCGTGCGCAGCGCGGTCAACGACCTCGTGGCCGGGGTCGGCACCGAACTCCTGCGCTACGCCCTGTACCTCTTGGGCATCGCCGCGGTGGTGTTCGTGTTCCGGTTCGTGTGGCGGATCCTCCTCTTTGGCGCCGGGCGTCTGATCGAGCTCGACCTGCGCAACCGGTTCTACACCCACCTCCTCAAGCTCTCCCCCACCTACTACACCGAGCACTCCACCGGGGACTTGATGGCCCACGCCACCAACGACCTCGAGGCGGTGCGGCGGTCGTGCAGCATGGGGGTCCTGCTCGCTTCCGACACGTTGATCATGGTGTCGTTCTCGCTGGCGGCGATGATCGGGATCTCCCCCCGGCTCACCATGTACGCGTTCGTGCCGCTCCCGTTCATCACGGTGGTGGTGATGGGGTTCGGCCGCCTCATCCACCGCCGGTTCGAGAAGGTGCAGGCGGTGTTCTCCATGCTCACGGAGCGGGTGCGAGAAGCGCTCTCCGGGATCCGCCTCCTGCGCGCGTTTGCCCGCGAGGACGGCATCGCCCGGGTGTTCGGCGGCACCAACCGGGAGTACGTGGACGCCAACATGTCCTTGGTGCGGGTGTGGGGGGTGTTCCAGCCGTCGATCGGGCTCCTCGCGGGGATGGGGACGGGGCTGATCATGTGGTTCGGCGGGCGGGGGGTGCTGGCGGGGACGCTCGAGCTGGGGGACCTGGTCGCGTTCACGAGCTACCTCGGGATGATGGTGTGGCCGATGATGGCCCTGGGGTGGATCGTGAACCTCCTCCAGCAGGGGGCGGCGTCGATGAACCGGATCGAGCGCATCTTCGCCGAGGTCCCGGACATCCAGAGCCCGCCGCGGCCGGCCCCGCTTCCGGCCTCGACCCGCCTCGAGTTCCGCAGGCTCACGTTTGCCTACCCCGGGGTGGAGAGGCCAGCCCTGCGGGACATCGACCTGGTGGTGGAGGAGGGGATGACCCTAGGGGTGGTCGGCCTCACCGGGTCCGGCAAGTCCACCCTGGTGCGCCTCATCCCCCGCCTGTACGACCCACCCCCGGGGTCGGTGTTCCTGGGGGGAGTGGACGTGCGTGCCCTTGACCTCAAGGAGCTGCGGGGAACGATCGGGATGGTCCCCCAGGACGTGTTCCTGTTCTCGGCCACGATCCGGGACAACATCGCATTCGGCCGGCCGGAGGCGAGCGATGACGAGATCTGGCACGCGGCGCGCCTCGCCGGCCTTGCCGAGGAGATCGCGACCTTCCCCAGTGGCCTGGACACCGTGGTCGGGGAGCGGGGGCTGGCCCTGTCGGGCGGGCAGCGACAGCGGGTCGGGATCGCCCGGGCCCTGCTCCTCGATCCCCCCATCCTCGTCCTCGACGACGCCCTATCGTCGGTAGATGCCCAGGTGGAGGAGGAGATCCTGGGGAACTTGAGGGAGGTGCTCCGGGGCCGCACCTCCATCGTGGTGGCCCACCGCATCTCCGCAGTTCGGGACGCAGACTGGACCATCGTCCTTGAGGATGGCCGGATCGTGGAGCAGGGCGATCACGACCGGCTGGTGCGACACGGCGGCCTCTACGCCCGCCTGAACGAGCTCCAACAGGCCCTCATCCGATGAACGGACATCACGACTACGAGGAAGACCAAATCGGCAAGGCGGTCGACGTCCGCCTGATGCGCCGGCTTTTGAGCTACGCCCGTCCGTACTGGGGCCTGTTCCTGGCCGCGCTCTTCCTCGCCGGTGGGGTCACGGTGGTCGAGCTGGCGATGCCGTACCTTGTGAAGACGGCGGTGGACGTGGTGCTCGTGCCGTCATGGCTAGAGGTGGCAACCGCGATCCCACCGAGCCCGGACGCGGTGTCCCTCGGGGAGGGCCGGTTCCTCGTGGACGGTCGCGCGCTCCCCGAGGCCACGCGACAGGCGCTCGAAGAGGAGAAGGCCGTCGTCGGTCGGTACCTCGTCATCGCCCACGACGACCCGGCGGCGCCGGTGGCCATGCGGTACCAGCACGTGTTCCGGGACACCCCGGTCGGCTACGCCGCCCCGGAGAGTGCCCTCCGCTCCATCCCCCCAGGGGACCTGCTGCGCCTGCGGGCGTCGTCGGTGCAGCTCCTGGGGCTCTTGGCCCTGGCGTACCTCGGGTTCCTCGCCCTCCGGTTCGGGCTCGCCTACGGACAGGTGTACATCCTCCAGTACGCCGGGCAGCGCATCGTGTTCGACATGCGGCGGGCCATCTTCCGCCATCTCCTGCACCTCCCGATGGGCTACTTGGACAAACAACCGGTGGGCCGGCTGGTGACGCGGGCCACCAACGACGTGGCCGCGATCAACGACATGTACACCCAAGCCCTGGTCAGCCTGGCCCAAGACTTCCTAATGATGGCCGGGGTGCTGGGGATCATGTTCGCCCTGAACCCGCGGCTCACGCTGATCCTGCTCGCGTGCGGTCCGCCGCTGCTCGCGCTCACGTTTTGGTTCCGGGGCCAAGCCCGCGACGCGTACCGAACCGCCCGTCGGCTCCTGGCCCGCCTCAACGCGTACCTCGCCGAGTCCATCTCCGGGATGGGCATCATCCAGCTGTTCCGCCAGGAATGGGCGAGCTTCAAACGGTTCGAAGACATCAACCGGGGCTACTTCCGGGCCCAGCTGCGGTCGATCATCGTGTACGGCGTGTTCGGGCCGGTGATCTCGGTCATGCAGTCGATGGCCCTGGCTCTCCTCATCTGGTACGGCGGGCGAGGGGTGCTCGGGGGCGTGTTCACGCTCGGGGCCCTCGTCGCGTTCACCAGCTACATCCGGATGCTGTTCCAGCCGCTCACCGACCTCTCGGAGAAGTACAACATCCTCCAGGCGGCGATGGCCGCCGCGGAACGGATCTTCGGGCTCATGAACGAGGCGGAGGAACCATCCGGGCCGCGCAAGCTCCCCGCCCTCCGTGGGGAGATCGAGTTTCAGGACGTGTGGTTCGCGTACCAGGGTGAGGATTGGGTGCTCAAGGGGGTCTCGTTCCGCGTGGCCCCAGGGGAGCGGGTGGCCATCGTCGGCCCCACCGGATCGGGCAAGACCACCGTGGTCAGCCTCCTCCTCGGCTTCTACCGGCCGCAGCGGGGGCGGATCATCGTGGACGGGGTGGACCTCGCGGACCTGGACCTCGAGGAGTACCGGCGGCAGCTGGCCGTGGTGCCGCAGGAGGTGTTCCTGTTCTCCGGGGACGTGGCCGAGAACATCCGGATGTGGGATGGGAAGCTTCCCCCGGATGCGGCGGAGCGGGTGGCGAAGAGCGTGGGGCTCCACGAGCACCTCCTGCGCCTGCCGGATGGGTACGGGACCCAGGTCAAGGAGCGCGGGGTGCGCCTGTCGGTGGGGGAGCGGCAGCTTCTCTCCCTGGCGAGGGCGGTGGCCGCTGGCCCTAAGCTGATCGTGCTGGATGAGGCCACGGCCAACGTGGACTCCCAAACCGAGGCCGCCGTGCAGACTGCGCTCGAACGGGTCATGGCCGGCCGGACCACGATCGCCATCGCCCACCGCCTTTCCACCATCCGCAACGCCGACCGCGTGCTCGTCATCCACCAAGGGAGGCTCGTCGAGGAGGGGACGGTGGAGGCGCTGCTCGCGAGGAAGGGCCTGTTCTGGGCCCTGTGGCAGCTCCAGTTCGCCGGGGAAAGCGGCCGGGCGGAGACGCGATAACCGGAAAAAGGATGAAGTCCCAGCTGCGCTTGGCCAGCGGAAGACGGCCGCCCCACGCGCTCTCGCCCGCTCAACCCAGGTGCCCCGGATCGTCGATTCGGGCGGCGTTTCGTTGGAGGGGCGCAGTGCCGTCAACTGGCACGGCGAGGTGCCACGGTCCGAACGGCCTTCCGGTCGCCGCGACCTCCGAGAGCGCAGGCAGACCGAGGGCGAGGATTACCGCCAGCCCGGCGACGGGCGCGACGACCAGAACCCGATTCCGGCGGTGGGCCGCCGGGTCCAAGGCGTGCAGGCCCAACCATGGCATCATGGCAATTGCCGTGCCGGCCGCCACCAGAACGATGTGCACCGACGTCGGATCGGCGAAGAACGCCATCCCAAGACAGCCCGTCACAAGCGGTGAAAAACCCCACCAGCCAGAGGCACACGGCCAGGGAGAATGGGGACCCGTGATACCATGGACTGAGCAAGATCAAGAGCACCGCCCCGATCGCGATCACACCCAGAAACCGTCGCCATCCACGGTTCTCCAGCCAACTCGTCACAACGTTTAGCCTCCTCCATCCAGGCGGGCCCTGCGGTGCATTTCCCGGCCCCGGAAACCCGGGCCCTTCCGCGTGGCCTTTCCGGTTTAGAGATACCCGAGCCTCACCCCCACGATCATCCCCACCCCAAGGAGGACCATCACGAGGCCGGTAGCGAAGTGGAGTTTCCCGAGGCGCGCCTTCCGCCACCGCTCGGCGCGGGCGGTGGTGGTGAGCCCGAAGTGCACCATCAGCGTGATCGCGATCATCGGCAGGATGAAGATGAAGTTGTAGAGGAGGAGGAGCCCCGCCCCCTGCCAACGGGTCGCGGTCTGGGAGAGGAGGGTCAGGATCACGATGTACGGGCCCGAGGTGCACGGGGCGAGGAACAGGGAGTCGAGGAGGCCGATCACGAATGCCCCCGGCACCGAGGCCACCGACGCCGTGACCTTCTTCACCGACGGCTTCCACCGCTCCGGAACCTCGATGGAGAACCACTTCCCGTACCAGAGGAGGTCCTTCATCTGCCAAAGGCCCACGACGATAGCGAGGCCCGACACGGCGATGATGAACGGCTCGCGGAACGCCCTCGTCCCCACGGTGAGCCCGAGCACGGAGTAAAGGAGGAAGCCGATCGCAAAGTAGGCCACGAAGATCCCGGTGGCAAACGCCAGTCCGGCCCAGATGACCTTCACCCTTTTCCCCACCACGAGCAGGGTCCCCAGGAGAAGGACCAGCACCGCGAAGTCGCAGGGGTTGATGGAGTCGAGGGCCGCCCCGGCGACCACTGCCCCCAGGGTGAGGTTCTCCCGGAGCGCGAGCCGGTCAAGAGGAGATGCGGCTTTGCTCGCGATCGCCCGCTTGACCGCCTCCTCCAGGGCCTCCTCCGCCTCCGGGCTCGGGAACGGCTGGGGATCGCGCCGGGGAGCATAGAGGTTCCCTCCCACCACGGCCACGTCGCCGACGAACAGGGCCGGGGGCTCGCCCCGGGCCCCGAACAGGCGTGTCAGCTTCTCGAACGTGGTGGATGTGCCCGGCTCATCGAGGGAGATCCGTCTCACCCCGAGATCCGGGTGACGCTCCATGAGCCGCATCACCCGATCCTCGAGCTCGATGCACGCCGGGCAGAGCTCGGCGCGGGTGATGAGTATGGCCTGGGTGGCGGTGGGGGGAAGCTTGTCGAGGGGGGACAGGGCCCCAGCGGCTTGGGCCCGGAGGATCGCGTCCTCCAGCGCCATCTCCTGCGCCGCCCCCGCGAGCGCCTGCGGCCCCGGGCCGAGGCCGTAGAACGTGTCCCCAACCATGGCCACGTCCCCTACGAACACCATCGGAACTGGGCCCAAGTTCGCCCCGTACACGCTGAGGAGCTTCGTCAAGAGCTCCCAACCCTCGGAGGTATGGATCTCGTAGCGCTGGATGACGAGGTCGGGGATCGTCCGCCGGAGCTCGATCAGGAACGTCTCGACTTGCTTGCAGTGGGGGCAGCCCTCGTCGTAGAAGAACAGGAGCTCGGTCCCCCAGACCGGCAGACCGAGGGCGAGCACCACCGCCCCCACGGCAACCGCGAGCCTGACCCTGGGCTTGCCCCAGACGTCCGTGTCCTTGGACCGTCCGACGTTGGTGTGCACGTTACCCCCTTCCGGTTGGGATCCTCCAGCCCCGCAGTATACCGGGGCCGGTCACCGTGCTCCGGTCGTCTCCGGGCGCTCCGGCCCGAACGTGCCGTCGATCCACGCGCTTATCGCGTCCCGAACCCGGCGGAACGCGGCCCGCCGCCATCTGAGACCAAGCGGAATTGTGGGTGCACAGGAGCAGAACCCTCCCCTTCTCCACGGTTACCGTCCCCACAAGAACAGGAACAGCACCAGCCCGACCGCGAGGAGGAGCGCGATCTCCAACGGGCTCAGCGCCGGCCGCATGCGATCGGGAAGCCGTTCCATGGGCGAGGGGCACCCTTGGGCGAGGCACCGCTCCACCTCTTCCCGGATCCTGAGCTCCACCGCCCGGCCGATCCCGGCCGTGGCGAGGCTCCCCACGATCACCGTGGGGGTGACCTCCCTGTCCAACCCGTAGGCCTGGGCGAGGGTGACCATCAGCCGCCAATTGTCCGGGTTGAACGTGACCTCGTGGGCCACGATCACAAGCTCGGGGTACTCCTGGGAGAGCTCCGCGAGGAACGCTTTCATCACCTGGCAGTCAGGGCAGGTCGCGGACCAGAAGTAGTGGAGCTCGACCTCTGCGGCCGCGGCCGCAACCCCGATGAGCCCAACCGAGAGCACCGCTATGGCCTTCGTCAGTGCTGAACGCGTCACGTCGCCTCCTTTGCCGGGTGACCGAGGTGGCGAACCAGCCCCGGGTGCGCAGGCAGGCCCGGACCAGCATCAGCATCACCGGGACCTCGATCAGCACCCCGACCACCGTCGCCAAGGCCGCCCCGGAGGCGAGGCCATAAAGCATTGTGGCCGTGGCGATCGCCACCTCGAAGTGGTTGGAGGCCCCGATCATCGCCGACGGGGCGGCGTCCTCGTAGTCGAGCTTGAGGACCCGCGCCGCGGTGAGCCCGAAGATGAGCCACGTCTGGAGAAAGAGGGGAATGGCGATCCACAGGATGGTCAAGGGGTTCTCGAGGATCGTCTCGCCCTTGAACGTGAACAGGAGGACCGGGGTCAGGAGCAGGGCCACCACGGAGATCGGAGTCAGGATGGGCAGGAACCGCGCGGTGAACCACGCCTCGCCCTTGGTCCGGACGATCCACCACCGGGTGAAGTATCCGGCCACCAAGGGGAGGGCCACGTAGATCGAGATCGAAAGAAGCAGCGCCTGCCATGGGACGGGCATCCAGTTGATCCCGAGGAGGAACTTCCCCAAGGGCCCGTACAGGACGAGCATCGCGATGGAGTTGATCGCGACCATGACCAGGGTGCGGCCCTGGTTCCCGCGGGCCAGGTACCCCCACATGAGGACCATGGCCGTACATGGGGCAATCCCGAGGAGGATCGCCCCCGAGATGTAGGAGCGGAAAAGCTCCACTTGGGTCCCGTCCTTGACGATCTCCGTTCCCGGGAGGAGCCCCCCGGAACAGCACCCCCAGGAATAGGGTAGCGATCCCGAACATGGTGAACGGCTTGATCCCCCAGTTCACGGCCAGGGTCAGCAGGACCGGCTTCAGGTTCTTGCCAGCCTTGAGGACCTCGGCGAAGTCGATCTTGACCATGATCGGGTACATCATGAAGAAGAGGGCGATCCCGATCGGGATCGACACCACCGGCGCCCCTTGGTCTTCGGGTCACCCTTTGGGCCACACGAGCTCATCCCCGTACTGGGCACGCCAGCTCGCGAGCCCACCGAACAGGCACCGCGCCTTGGTGAACCCCTGGGTCTGGAGGTACTGGGCGATCGTGCAGGCCTTGGTCCCGTCGTCGTCCACGATCCAGATCGAAAGCTCCGTGCCCGGCCGTGGCTTGGGGAGGGAAGCGGCCCACGCGGCGAGCTCGTCTTGGGTGGTCAGGGGCACATTCGCCGCCCCGGCGAGGTGCCCGTTGGCGTAGGCTTCGGGGGCACGCACGTCCACAATGTACAGGAAGCTCTCAGCGACGCGGGTCGGGTACACCGAATAGGGACCGAAGTACGGGGATCCGCCGGGCGGGGTCCTGTCCGCATCCGGAGCCCACACGAAGAAGAGGTCCCCAAAGGCCTGCCACCACCCGGCGAGCCCGCCGGAGATGGCCCGGGAGATCAGGAACCCGTTCTGCTGCAGGATCTGCGCCGCCTGGACGGCCTGGGCCCCTGTCTCGTCGTAGAGGTAGAGGATCTTCGACTTGGGAAGCCGGGCCAGCCACTGCCCAAGCTCGGCGAACGGGATGTTGATCGACCCGAGGAGGTGGCCGCGGGCGTAGGCCTCGGGCGTACGGAGGTCCACGAGCAGATAGAACTCACGATCCAGGGTCGCCGCCGGGGCCTCATACGAGGCCAGGCTCCGCACGTTGCCCCGCACGATGATCGTCTGTTCCGGCTTCTGCGGGTCGTTCGAGTAGATGGTCAGCACCTGCGACACCGGCTGCCGGTACCGGCTGTAGCCGGTGGTGTTGAACGTGATCGTCATCTTCACCGACTCCCCAGGGGCGAGCTCCCGTTTGGGAAGGTGGTAGCTCGTACAACTGCAGTTGTAGGCGACCCGGCTGATGTTGAGCTGGGCATCCCCGGCGTTGGTCAACGTGACCTCGAACCGGATCACCGTCCCGTCCATCGCCGAACCGAAGTCGTACAGGTCCCGATCCAGCACGAGCCGCGGCGCCGCCAGCGCCATCTGCCCCAGGGCTCCCAGCATCACGACCGTCAGCAACCATCGCTTCATGCCCTCCTCCTTTCCTCAGTTCCGTGATGGGTCACGAGTGATAGGCAATGAGTGACTGCCAATCAGCAGCTCCCCATTGGCCATTACCCATCACCGCGTTCCTTGCAGGTGCTTCTTGATCTCGGCCACGGTGGCGATGTGCCCACCCACCACGACCTCCCCGTCGATGGCCAGAGCGGGGGTCATCATCACGCCGCGGGCCATGATCTCCGCCTCGATCCCAAGCTCCCTCACCGCCAGCTCCGCGTTGCGCAGCGTGGCCTGGCACTTGGGGCACCCGGTTCCCAGCACCTCGATCTTCCGCATATACACCTCCCGGATTCAGATGGTTCCCTCGCAGCGAGAACCGCCTCTCCGGCGCTCACGGCGCGCGTAGATCAACAACTCCCCCTTGAACGCAGGCCCCCTCCACTTTGGGTTCGTCAACCCCTCCCTTGGGTTTCGCCCCTCAAGGCGCTGCGGATCAGGTCAGCGGCTCGCGCAACGTCTTGTGCCGGCACGCTTTGGGGCGACCCCTTGGCGATCCCGAGGTCCCCGGCGAGGACCAGGGCCCGGTCCGGGACGAACCCGGCCCGCTCCGCGATCCGGCGGGCGCAGGAAAGGGGGCAGCCGTCCACGGCCACGATGCGCTCCGTCTCCCGGAGGCGCTTCTGCACCACCGGGTCGCCGTTGGCCAAGGAAGCCAAACAGAAGACGGTCGTCTCCCCGGCCTTGGCCACATCCAGCGCCGCGAGAGCGGTCAAGGTCCCGACGTTGGACATGCCACCAAAGCAGACAAGCGGCGCTTTTTCAGCCATCCCTCACCGCCTTGTTGTACCGCGCAAGGAGCACCCGGGCAAGGCATCCTTGGCCTCGGCCGGGATTTTGCCGGCCAACCCGGGAAAGGAGCTCTTTCGTGACTCCCTCGTCGGACGTGAGCCCAAGGCTCCTCACCTCGCTCAGGGCCTCCCCAAGGCCGAGGCCCACCCGCTGGCCCGTGCCCTTCCCTGAGCCGAGGAGCCCCTGGAGGATCGGGACCTCGGTGAGGGTGGCGAAGTACATGAGCGCCGGCCACCGGGTACCGGTACCGCCATCGCCACAGGGCGGTGTAGGCCGACGGGACATACCCGGTCGCCACGATTAGGGACTGGGGGATGCGGGCAACCTCCCCGGTATCACGCTTGAGGAGGCAGGAGGTGCATGGCAAGGCCGATCACGACCGAGAACAACACCGCCCCGAGCGCCCGGGCCAGGCCCAGGGACGGGCCCAGGACGCATGCGGTGAGGATGATGGCCAGGATGTTGATCGCCGGCCCTGAATAAAGAAAGGCGATGGCCGGGCCAAGGCCCGCCCCCCGCGTGTAGATCCCGGCGAAGAGAGGCAGCACCGTGCACGAGCACACCGCGAGCACCGTCCCGGAGACCGACGCCACTCCGTAGGCGAGGGCCTTCTTCGCCCGGTACCCCAAGTACCGGATCACCGCCGCCTGGGAGATGAACACGGCGATCGCCCCGGCGATGAACAGCGCCGGGACAAGGCAAGTGAGGACATGCTCCCGGGCGTAGTCCTGAAGGAGGAACGCCTCGGCCAGGGCCTTCTGGACCTTGGGGTGGGAGAACGGGACGAAGTACGCGGCGAGGAACGTGTCGAGGAGGATGAGGGTCAGGCGGAGCTCGCGCTTCACTGGGGGGTCCTTTCGCAGGTCAAGGTGCTCAAGCAGTCCAGGATGCGGGGGATGTCGGGGCTGGTCAGGCGCCACAGGATCCGTACCCCCTCCCGCCGGGAGGTGACGAGGCCGGCCCGGGAGAGGAGGGCGAGGTGGCGGGACACGACGGAGGGGTCAAGGCCGAGCAGGGGCACGAGCTCGCAGCCACACCGCTCGCCGCCCTCGAGGGCCCGGAGGACCTGGACCCGAGCCGGGGGGGCGAGGGCCTTCCCGATCGCCGCTAGTGTCTTGTCAGCTTACTGAGTGAGCGGAGGATCTGGTCGGCGGTCTTCGTCCACCGGAACGGGCGGCCGTCGTGGTTGAAGCGGTCGATGTAGGCGAGGATCTTCTCCACCAGGTCGTCCTTCGTCGGGAACACCCCCCGCTGATGCTTGGGCTTGGCGTGCCAGGCTTGGACCTCCTTCGAGCGGTGGGTGATCACGTTGTCGAGGATCACGTGGATCTCCCCGCTGGGGTACGCCTGGAGGAGGTGGTTCATGAACGCCAGGAACTCTCGGGATCGGTGACGGTCCTCGATCCGCGGGATCACCCGTCCAGCATGGACCTCCAGCGCTGCAAAGAGCTGCACCGTGCCGTTGCG